>DATJZQ010000076.1:0-25787 GCA_035499005.1 Burkholderiales bacterium
CTTGACCGGACTGCCAGCGGTGGCCGACGACTCGGGGATTTGCGTGGACGCGTTGGACGGCGGTCCGGGTGTCCATTCCGCGCGGTTTGCGGGCGAGCCGAGGTCGGACGAGCGCAATAACGACCGCCTGCTCGAGGTGCTTTCGCACAGCGAGAGCCGCAGGGCGCATTACTATTGCGTGATCGTACTCGTGCGTCACGCCAACGACCCGGAGCCGTTGATCGTGGAAGGCGATTGGCACGGCGAAATTCTGCGTGAACGGCGCGGGACCGGTGGATTTGGCTACGACCCGCTGTTTTTCGATCCTGCGCTGGGTCGAACTGGCGCCGAGCTGCCGCTCGACGAGAAGAACCGCGTCAGTCACCGGGGAAAGGCGCTGGCGCTGCTGGTGGAGAAGCTGAGGAAAAGGTGAAGAAGTGAAGAGGTGAAGAAGTGAAGAGGTGAAGAGGTGAGATCCCCTCACCCTAGCCCTCTCCCGCGAGGGGAGAGGGATAAAGGCCCCTCACCCTAGCCCTCTCCCGCGAGGGGGAGAGGGTTTCTTTGCACTTCACCTCTTCAACTGTTCACCTCTTCACGTTGTGTCCCATGTGTCAAAATAGTTCTGCCTCCTTCCTGCGTCTGAGATGTCTACCGCCACAATTGCCGTACCGTCGCGCGAGCCGGTGATCACGCTCGCGGCGCTGCCGCCGCTGTCGCTGTATGTGCATGTCCCGTGGTGCGTGCGCAAGTGCCCCTACTGCGATTTCAATTCGCACGAGGCGCGCGGGGAGCTGCCCGAGCGGCGCTACGTGCAGGCGCTGATGGCGGACCTGGAGCAGGCGCTGCCGTCCGTATGGGGCCGCCGCGTACACACTGTGTTCTTCGGCGGCGGCACGCCGAGCCTGCTCTCGGCGCGCGCACTGGACGAGATCCTGTCGGGGATCCGTGCGCGGCTGCCGCTCGAACCCGATGCCGAGATCACGTTGGAGGCGAACCCGGGGACGTTCGAGGCCGAGAAGTTCGCGCAGTTCAGGCGGCTCGGCGTGAACCGCCTGTCCATCGGCATCCAGAGCTTCAATGACCGGCATCTGAAGGCGCTCGGCCGCATCCACGATGCCGGCGAGGCGCGCCGTGCCATCGAGATAGCTCGCGCGAGCTTCGACAATATCAATCTGGATCTGATGTACGGTCTGCCGGAGCAGGGCTTGCTGGAGGCCGAAGCCGACATCTCCGCCGCGCTGGAGTTCTCGCCTCAACACGTATCCGCCTATCATCTGACGATCGAACCAAACACGTACTTTCACCGCCATCGCCCCGCGCTTCCCGATGACCAGGTGAGCGCGGATATGCAGGAGGCGATCGAGGGCATGCTGGCGGAGCACGCCTATGCTCACTACGAAACCTCGGCCTTTGCGCTCGCCGGATGCGAGTCGCGCCATAACACGAACTACTGGCTGTTCGGCGACTACCTGGGGATCGGCGCCGGGGCGCACAGCAAGATCTCTTTCCGCGATCGCATCGTGCGGCAGATGCGCTGGAAGCACCCGCGTGAGTACCTCGATCGCGTCACGGAGGCCGCGGTTCAGCAAGAGAACACGGTGCCGGCGACCGAGGTGCCGTTCGAGTTCATGATGAACGCGCTGCGCTTGACGCGCGGATTCCCTTCGTCATTGTTTCAGGAGCGAACCGGATTGCCCCTGCGTCTGGTTGAACGCGAGCTCGACGAGGCGGAGCGGCTTGGGCTGCTCGCGCGAACTCATGCCCACATCGGGCCGACGCCGCGCGGGCAACGCTTCCTCAACGACCTGCTGCAGCTGTTTCTGCCCGAACGCGAGCAAACCGAGGACACCTGATGGACAACAACCGCAAAGACATCACCGCCGATTCACAGGTGGCCCGGGTTTTCGAGTGGCGGCGCGGCTTCAATACGATCCATCTCATCGACCTCGGCATCCGCGTGGGATTGTTCAAAGCGCTGATGGAGGCGCCGGGCTCCAGCGCTAAGCAGCTGGCGGACAAGCTGAGCCTGCACGCACCGTTCGTCGCGACCTGGTGCGCGACGGCCTACGGCATGGAACTGCTCGATGCGGACGAGGGGCCGCGCTATCGGCTCGCGCCATTCTTCGACAGCATCCTCGCCAGCCCCGGTCATCCGCGCTACCTCGGCGGCTACGTGCGCCTGGGCACGGACGTGGCCGCCGAGGATTTCAAGCGCTGTGCGCAGGCGCTTCGCACCGGCGAGGTCAAGCCGTTCCAGGGGCGCGGCGACGATTTCGCACAGGCGGTCGCCGAGTCCACCTGGGGGCTGCAAGTGGTCACGGTCAAGAAGATCCTCCCTGGACTAGACGGCTTGGCCGCACGGATGGAAGCGGGCGGAACCGTGCTCGAAGTCGGCTGCGGCACGGGCAACCTGCTGGTGCAGCTGGCGAAGGCCTTCCCGCGCGCACATGTTGTGGGTGTGGACATCGACGCCGACAGCCTCGCATTGGCGCACGGCCGCATCGACAAGGCCGGTGTTTCAGATCGGGCGCAGGCGCGTCACGGCGGCGTGGGCACCGCGGTACCGGCATCCAGCGTCGACGCAGTCGTGATGGTCGAGGTGCTGCACGAGATCGCGCCGCGATTGCGCCCAACAGTGATCAACGAGTGCGGCGCAGCACTCAAGAGCGGCGGCTGGATGGTGATCGTGGACGAAACCTATCCGTCGACCCTGGAGGAGCTGCGGCGTCCCGAGTTCCGCTTTCCGCTGATGACCGGTTTCGAGGAGATGCTGTGGGGCAACGTTCTGCCGACGCGCGAGGAGCAGGAGAAGCTGCTGCGCGACGCCGGGCTGACGGGCGCGATCGACCGCTCCGTTATCGGCGAGGGGTTTACCGTACTCGCGACGAGAAAGCCGTGATTCGTTGCGAATCACGAAACGGGTCGCTAAATTGAGTACTTGACGAGAATGCGCGCGGAGCGGCCCTTGTCGGCAGCCCAGTGCGCGAAGGTGACGCAGACTTCCTTGCTGCCCTCGGCGTGGGCGCGCTCGAACGGCGCATCCACGAATCTCGCCTTACCGGCGTCCTGACTCGCCTCGACGCGGCTTTCGCTCCAGGATTGCTGCGAGTCTTCGGGCCGCGTATAGAGCTGCACCTCGGTGACCTGCGCGCTTGTGGGCACCACGGCGCACACCGCCAGGCGCTGCGCGTCGTTTTCAGTACACGCAGCGGAGCCCCGCGTCCCTTTGCACGCGGGCAACTGCACCAACCCCTCCACGCCGTCGGCGCCGCGCCGACGCTCCTCGGCCTGGCGCGCCTGAGCGTCGGCCACCGATTGCGCGTTCAGGCGCACCTGCTCGAGCTTCGCAGTGGAGGATGCGAGCGTTGCCAGCTGCTGCTGCAATTGCTCGCGCAATTGATGGGTCTCGTCGCGCCGCTCCTGGCCGAGATATTCGGAGTAGGCGAAACCGCCTACGGCAGAGGCGAACATCAGCGTCAGCATCCACAGCAGGGATCGAAAGCCGCCACCCTTTGCCGCTACGCGGCGATCTCCCGACTGTTTGCGCCAATGAATGACCAGCTGAAAGATTGCCGCGCCGATGGTCGCGGTTGCACCGATCATTGCCGCGAGAACGCTCTCCGAAAAGCCCACTTGCTTGCACTCCGCTGACGGAAGGGGGTGATGTTAAGCGCCTAGATTCAAGGAGTTGTATCGGCCTTTGGGCCATGCCCTTGAGGCCTTCGCGGCGCTCGCCAGCCGAGCTGGAAGCAAGTTCTATGTCAACAACTCCGCAGCTACTCTGGTGCCCTACGCCGAAAGACCAGATCCCACACGTGGTGTCCGAGCCGAAGCCCGCGCTGCTCGAACTTGGTCGGTGGCCGGGACTCGGGGCGCGGGACAAACGCAGCGGCCGTATTCTCGAGGAGCGGTTCACCGGTGAGCACCGACAGCATCTGCTCGGCGTAGTCCCGCCAGTCGGTGGCGAGGTGAACGTAGCCGCCTGGTGTCAGGCGCGAGGCAAGCAGATGCGCGAACGGCGCCTGGATCAGCCGGCGTTTGTGATGCCGCTTCTTCGGCCAAGGGTCGGGGAAGAAGACGTGAATTGCAGCCAGGCTATCGGGCGCGATCATGTGTGCGACCACCTCGACGGCATCGTGCTGGATGAGGCGGAGATTCGTGAGCTGTGCCTGCTCGATCAGCTTGAGCAGACTGCCCACGCCGGGCGAATGCACCTCGATCCCCAGGTAATCGTGATGAGGATTTGCCTGCGCGATCGCTGCCGTCGCCTCACCCATGCCGCAGCCGATTTCGAGGACGCTCGGAGCCGAGCGCCCAAACACGCTCGCAAGGTCGAGCGCACGCGGTGAGTACGCAAGCGCGTAGCGATGGAGCAGCTGCTCGTAGGCGCGCTGCTGCGCGTTCGACATGCGTCCCTGGCGCAGGACGTAGCTGCGGATCGAGCGGTGCGCGGGCGGCGGGCGGGAAGTCATGCGGTCATCGTGTTTTGTTGATGCTAGCGTAGCTGCGCAACCACCCCGTCACCTTCGGTGCCACCCCTCCTCAGGGAGGAGGGGAGATCTACTTCTCCCCTCCTTATTCAAGGAGGGGTGGCGCGAAGCGACGGGGTGGTCGAGGTGCGCTTGCAACATCTGCGTCAAGTAACTGTAACTCACCTGACACGAGCGCGACTTAGTCTCACGCAGCGCAACGCTGGTGGAACGCGATTTGCAATGCACGCGGCAATGAGTTCCGTTCCATCCAGCCATGATGACAGGTGTCGCTCTGAAGACGACCGCGGCGAAACTCGCCCATAGCTTCGACCAGACGATCTTCCAAGCCATCTATTCCCGCTCGCTCGTCTACAACGCCTGCTGGGAAGATCCCGCCGTAGACCGGCTGGCGCTGCACATCACCTCCGAAGACACGCTGCTGGTCATCACCAGCGCCGGCTGCAACGTGCTGGACTACGCGCTGCTCGCTCCGCGCCGCGTCCACGCCGTCGACGCCAACCCGCGCCAGACGGCGCTGCTGGAGCTCAAGCTGGCCGCAATCCGTCGGCTGACCTATGGCGATTTCTTCGCGGCGTTCGGGCGCGGTCACCATCCGCAGTTCCGCGATCTCTATCACAGCCTGCTGCGTCCCGATCTGTCGTCTTTCGCGCAGCAATACTGGGATCGCAACTGGGACTGGTTCAGCCAGCGTGACGCGCGCGATACCTTCTATTTCTTCGGTCTGGCGGGTATGGTCGCACGCGCTTTTCGCGGCTACCTGCGGCTGCGGCCGAAATTGCGCGAGGCGCTGGAAGGGTTGCTCGAGCAGCGATCTCTGGAGGGGCAGCGCACGATCTACCGCGAGCAGGTGGCGCCGCTGCTGTGGGGGAGGCACGTCAACTGGGCTCTGTCGCGGCAGATCGTCATGTCCATGCTGGGCGTGCCTCGCACACAGCGCAAAGAAGTCGAGCGTCAGCATGTCGGCGGCATTCCCGGCTTCGTGCGGCAGGCGGTGGATTATGTCGCCTGTGAGCTGCCGCTCGAGAAGAACTACTTCTGGCAGCTCTACTTCCGCGGCCACTACGCGCCGGGCTGCTGCCCAGAGTATCTCACCGAGCAGGGTTTCCGCGCGCTGAAGAGCGGCCTGGCGGAGCGCATCGTCACACACACGACCACCGTCACTCAGTTTCTCCGAAACACGCATGAGCGCATCAGCCGCTTCGTGCTGCTCGATCATATGGACTGGATGAGCTCGCACTATCCCGAAGCGCTGGCCGAGGAGTGGGACGCTATTCTGGATCGCGCCGCGCGGGGGGCGCGGGTGCTTTTCCGCAGCGCTCACGCGCGGCCGGATTACCTCGGAGGCGTGAGCGTACGCCACGCGGGGCGCATGCGGCCGCTGCTGGAAATGCTGCGCTTTTACCCCGAGTGGGCGAGCGAGCTGACCGAGCGAGACCGTGTGCATACCTACGGCGGATTTCACATCGCCGATCTGGAGGCAGCCGCGTGAACCTGGTGGCCGAAGCGCGCGTGCTCCTAGCGCTGGCGCGCGGCGCGGCGCGCGACGGCTCGCACGCGCACCGGCTGCAGCGCTTTTATGCGCCACAGGCCGACGCCTACGACGCCTTTCGCGAGCGGCTGCTCCATGGACGGCGCGAGCTTGTCGATCGCCTGCCTACCCCCGCTGGCGGCCGTCTGGTGGAGCTCGGGGCCGGCACCGGGCGGACTCTGGAATTTTTCGGTCCGCGACTGGCACAGCTGGCGACGGTCGAGGCGGTCGATCTGTGCCCTGCGCTGCTCGATGTTGCCCGGCAGCGGCTGGCGCGCTGGCCGAACGCCCGCGTGGTCGAGGCCGATGCCAGCTGCTATCGCCCGTCGCAGCCGGTCGACGCGGTGTATTTCTCGTACGCGCTGACGATGATCCCGGATTGGCGTGCGGCCATCGACAACGCGCTCGCCATGCTCCGGCCGAGCGGCGTGCTGGGGGCCGTCGACTTCTATCTGCCTCACGCGGATGCCGGAGGGCGCGTGCGAACCGCGACTCGCGTCAGCCGCTTCTGGCAGGCATGGTTCGCTCACGACGGCGTGCATCTGTCGCAAGAGCACCTTCCTCATCTGCGCGCTTGCCTGGCGACCGAGTTCTGCCTCGAGCGCATGGCTCCGGTCCGCTATCTGCCGGGGCTGCGTGTGCCGTACTACATTTTCGTAGGGCGCAAACTGCGCTGAAGGAGCCCGCCATGGCCGAGGTCCGCTCCATCTTCCTGTCCGATATCCACCTCGGAGCGCGTGGCTGCCAGGCGCATCAGCTCCTCGACTTTCTGCGCGAGTATGACTCGGAGCGCATGTACCTGCTGGGGGACATCGTCGATTTCTGGGCCATGAGCCACCGCGGCATCTACTGGACGGCGCCGATGAACACCTTCGTGCAGAAGATCCTGAAGCGCGCGCGGCACGGTACGCAGGTGGTGTTCGTTCCGGGCAACCATGACGAAGCGCTGCGCGAATACGTAGGGAGCACCTTCGGCGACATCGCCGTGCATCGCGAGTACGTCCACACCGCTGCCGACGGGCGCCGCTACTTCCTGCTGCACGGCGACGAGTTCGATGTCGTGACCAAGTACCACAAGTGGCTCGCTATCCTCGGCGATCACACTTACGCCTTTCTGGTCCGCCTCAACATGGTCTTGTCCTGGGTGCGGCGCAGCCTCGGGATCGCCGGTTACTGGTCGCTCGCGAGCTACGCCAAGCACAAGGTGAAGACGGCCGTCAGCTTCATATCCGATTTCGAGGAGTGCGTCGTGCGCAGCGTGAAGGATCGCGGCCTGGACGGCGTGATTTGCGGACACATCCACTCGGCCGCCATCAAGCCCATCGACGGTGTCGTCTACATCAACTGCGGCGACTGGGTGGACAGCTGCACAGCGATCGTCGAGCACTTCGATGGCCGCATGGAGCTGGTGCACTGGGGAGCGGCAGGACCGCCCGCAGCGCAGACCGCCAGTCGCGCGGTGCAGGCTGAGCCGCAGCTGGCCGACTAGGACCCCTCACCCCAACCCTCTCCCGCAGGGGGAGAGGGAGCGCATCATGCTGATGTCGGCGGAAAGGCGGCCGCGCGGGTGCGCGCGGGATCATAGCGTTGCAGCCAGACGGCGGGAGCGGGCACGACCTCAGGATGCACGGCGTGGGCGAGCATCTCCAGGCTGTCGACGAGGCGTGGCCCCGGGCGGCTGAAATACGTGTTGCCGTCAGCAACGAAGACACGCCCTTCGCGCACCGCGCGCAGACTCTTCCACTCCGGTTTACCGGCGAGCGCAGCCATCTCCTCCAGCGTCCGCTGCACGCCGAAGCCGCAGCACGCCAGCACGATTACCTCAGGATCAGCGCGCCGGATTTCTTCCCAGCTCACGCGCCGCGAAGGCTCTCCCTTGCGGCCGATCGTCTCTACCGCGCCGGCGAGCTCCACGAGCTCCGGATTCCAGTGCCCGCCGCAGAACGGCGGTTCGGTCCACTCCATCAGGAAGCACCTCGGACGTCTCGGCGCACGAGCGACCAGAGAAGCTACTGAGGCAACCCGCCCCTCCAGGCCCGCAATCACCGGTTGAGCCCGTTCCGGCACGCCTGCGGCCCGGGCGACGAGCCGGATATCCTCGTACAGATCGGCCAGGCGTTTGGGTTCGAGATTGATCAATCGCGGGCGTTTCGACAGGGTCGCCGCATAGGCGGCCACGGACCCATAGTTGACCGCGCACACGTCGCACAGCTGCTGGGTCAGGATGATGTCGGGGCGCAGCTCGCGGATCAGCTCCTCTTCGAGCGTATATAGAGTGCCGCGCGCAGCGAGGGTCTCTCGCACCCAGGCGTCGATTGCGGAGCTCGGCAGATCGGCGCCATGGATCTCGCAATGCGTGACGCGCGGGCGGTCGCGGATCTCCTCGGGGAAGTCGCACTCGTGGGAGATTCCGACCAGTTGATCCGCCAACCCCAGCGCCGTGACGATTTCCGTGGCCGACGGCAACAGCGAGACTATGCGCATGCCGCTGCTCCTTCAGCCAGCTCGAAATCGGCGAAGACGAACCCATCACGCTCCACGATCGCGCCGGAACGCAAGGCAACGGGCCGCTCGAACATAGGGCCGGCGCAGCAGAACGTGTGGAATTCGCCGTTCTCGCCGCAGGGGTCGACCCGCGCCGGGAGCCGTTCCAGCAGAGACTCATCGAACGTCTGACCGGCGAACTCGGCTGGTAGATGTTTTGGATCGACGGTCGTGAGCACGGCACTCAGCCCCGTGGAGATCATCTCGCGCGACAGCCCGGCCGTGTCGGCTCCCCAGAGCGGAAAAAGCGGCGTGATGCCGCTGCCGGCCAGCTGTTTCTCCCGGTAGGCGCGGATTTCGGTGAGGAACAGATCGCCAAACGCCATGTGGCTGATCCCGTCGCTGTGCGCGCGCTGCATGAACTCGGCCATGATCCGCTCGTATTGCGCGTTGGAGCAGGGGTGCGGCAGGGCAATCCAGCTCAGCGGCAGTCCCGCGGCCCGCGCCTGAGCCTCAGCCAGCTCGCGCCGGACGCCGTGCATCGCGACGCGGTCGAACTCCGCGTTGAAGGTCGTGAACAGCCCGGCGACCTGGTATTCCCCGCGGCTGCGCAGGACGTGCAGTGCCCACGCGCTGTCTTTGCCGCTCGACCAGGACAGGAGAAGCTTGGGCTTGGACATCGCGCCGCTGTGCAAACCTGACGCGAGCGCCGCGCCGGAACCCGCTTACGCGGCCTTGTTTTGCGCCGGAGCGATGAGGCCACCGGTGGGCGAGCTGGGTGCCGCCACGTACGGCTTCTTCGCCATGCGTCCGGCGAGATAGGCCTCCCGCCCCGCCTCCACGGCCTTCCTCATGGCGCTGGCCATCAGCACCGGATCCTTGGCGGTTGCGATGGCGGTGTTCATCAGCACGCCGTCGCAGCCGAGCTCCATCGCGATGGCTGCGTCAGAGGCCGTTCCCACTCCGGCATCCACCAGCACCGGGACCTTGGCGTTGTCGATGATGATCTGCAGATTCCACGGATTGAGAATGCCCATCCCGGAGCCGATCAGTGAAGCGAGCGGCATCACGGCGGCGCAGCCGATCTGTTCCAGCTCTTTGGCGACGATGGGATCGTCCGAGGTGTAGACCATCACCTGGAACCCTTCCTTCACCAGCGTCTGCGCCGCGGATAGCGTCTCCATCACGTTCGGATACAGCGTGTGCGGGTCGCCGAGCACTTCGAGCTTGACCAGCGCGTGCCCATCCAGCAGCTCACGCGCCAGGCGCAGCGTCCGCACGGCGTCCTGCGCGGAATAGCAACCGGCCGTATTCGGCAGGATGGTGAAGCGGCTGGGCGGCAGCGCGTCCAACAGGCTCGGCTCGCCCGGGTTCTGTCCGATATTCGTGCGGCGGATCGCGACAGTCACGATCTCAGCCCCGCTCGCGTCGACCGCGGCGCGCGTCTGGGCGAAGTCCTTGTACTTGCCGGTGCCCACCAGCAGGCGGGAGGAGTAGGCCTTGCCGGCCACAACGAGCTGGTCCATAGAAAAGATCCTCGCAGCTAACCGCCGCCGACAGCGACCACGATCTCGACGCGGTCTCCGTCGAGCAGCGCCTGGCGATCGAACTCGCCGCGCGGCACGATCTCGCCATTGCGCTCGAGCGCGACGCGCTTGCCGGTGAGCTGCAGGCTGGCGACGAGCTGGGCGGCGGTGAGCGGGGCCTCGAACCGGCGGCGCTCGCCATTGACGGTGAGAACGATCATTGCGGCCGCACGTGCGGAGTGAAATGGCTTAAATTTTAACAGCGCGGGCGTGCGAGCGCTCAGCCGCGCCTTTCTTCCACCGCGTGGCAGGCGACGAGCGTGCCCTGCGCCGGGCTGAGTTTCGGCCGCTCGGCACGGCAGCGCTGGTTGGCGAGCGGGCAGCGCGGATGAAAAGCGCACCCCGCCGGGGGGGCCAGCGGGTTGGCCACCTCCCCCGCCACCGGCGTGCGCGGTCGCCCGCTCATATCCAGGTCGGGGATCGCGTCGAGCAGCATGCGCGTGTACGGGTGGCGCGGACGGGAGAAGAGCGCGGCGGCGTCCGCCAGCTCCACCAGACGCCCGAGGTACATCACACCCACGCGTGTGGCCATCTGGGACACCACCGCGAGATTGTGCGAGATGAACAAGTAGGTGAGCCGCAGCCGCTCCTGCAGCTCCTTCATCAGGTTGAGGATCTGCGCCTGCACCGACACATCCAGTGCCGAGGTGGGTTCGTCGCAGATCAGAAATTCGGGAGTGGAGGACAAAGCGCGGGCGATCGAGATGCGTTGCCGCTGCCCGCCAGAGAATTCGTGCGGATACTTCTCGCCGTCCGCGGCCGACAGGCCCACCTGCGTGAGCAGTTCCGAAACGCGAGCCTGTAGGTCGGCACGCCGCGCGAGCGAGCCCTGGACTCGCAGCGGTTCCGCGACGATGTCCGTCACGCGCCAGCGCGGGTTCAGGCTGGCGTACGGGTCCTGGAAGATCATCTGCATGCGGCGGCGCACTCCTTCGCTCCAGATCCCGGACGCGGGTGCCGTCTGAGGCGTGCCGTCGAACTCGATGCGCCCGCGGGAGGGCGGATACAGGCCGACGATGAGTCGCGCGACGGTGGACTTGCCGCACCCCGATTCGCCCACCAGCGCCACCGTTTCGCCGCTCCGCACCTCGAGCGAGAAATCATCGACCGCGGTCAGGAGCTGGCGCGGCGCGCGCTCGACCACGCGGTTCAGCCACGGCTTCGAAACATCGAAATCGCGGCCGACGCCTTGCAGGGCGACGAGCGCCCGCGCGACTTCAGCCGGTTGGTGCATCAGCGTATAGCCAGCACGCGGTGCGTCGATCGCCGCTCTCGAACAATCGGGGGCGAGCGCCATCGCAAGGCTCGAAGCGCTGTGGGCAGCGCGGATGGAATGCGCACCCGGGGGGTATCGCTACGAGGCGCGGCATGGCGCCGTCGATCTGCGCCAGGCGGGCGGCGCTCGCACCGACTCTGGGGATCGAGCGCATCAGGCCGGCCGTGTAGGGATGGCGCGGAGCCTGGATGACGCTGCGCGCGGCACCGATCTCGACGATGCGCCCGGCGTACATGACCGCGACACGGTGCGCGGTCTCCGCGATCACGCCCATGTCGTGAGTGATCAGCATCACCGCGGTGCCATGCTGTTGCGACAGGCGCTGAAGGAGTCTGATGATCTGCGCCTGGGTCGAGACGTCGAGCGCAGTCGTCGGCTCGTCGGCGATGATGAGCTTGGGCTCTGCGCACAGGGCTAGCGCGATGACCACGCGCTGGCGCATGCCACCCGAGAACTGATGCGGATAGTGGTCCATGCGCCGCTCCGGCGCCGGAATGCCAACCTCGGCCAAAAGTCCGATTGTCCGTTCGCGCGCTTCTCTTCGGGACACGGGCAAATGCGCCAGGATGGTTTCGGTGATCTGCCGCCCGATGGTGTAGAGCGGATCGAGAGAGGTCAACGGGTCCTGGAAGATGGCGCCGATGCGCCGCCCGCGTATTTGCCGCAGCGCATCGGGCGCCAGATCGTCGATGCGGCTGCCCTCGAGCCGGACCTGACCGGCAGCGATGCGCCCGGGCGGCTCGAGCAGGCCGATGATGGCCATCCCGGTGAGGGACTTTCCCGCGCCCGACTCGCCCACGACGCCGAGCACCTCGCCCGAGGAAACGGTGAATGACACGTCGTCCACTGCAACCAGCGTCCCGCGCCGGGTCGGGAACTCGACCCGCAGGTTCCTGACCTCGAGCAGCGGAGCCGAGTGATTCCCTCCCCCGCGTGCGGGGGAGGGAGAGGGTGGGGGCGCATCGCCCAAGGTCATCGCTCGTTCACGCTCAGCGCAGCTTCGGGTTGAGCGCATCGCGCAACCAGTCGCCGAGCAGGTTCACGGACAGCACCAGCACCACCAGTGCGACACCGGGGAACACGGCGATCCACCATTCGCCCGAGAACAGGAAATCGTTGCCGACCCGGATCAAAGTCCCGAGCGATGGCGTCGTCGGCGGCATGCCCACGCCAAGGAAGGAGAGCGTGGCCTCCGCGATAATGGCGGTCGCGAGGTGGATCGTGGCCAGCACCAGCACGGGCCCCATCACGTTCGGCAGCAGGTGATGCCACATGATCGCGGTGGCACGGCGACCGATCACGCGTGCCGCCTGAACGTACTCCTTGTTCTTCTCCACCAAGGTGGACCCGCGCACCGTGCGCGCGTATTGCACCCAGCCCGATATCCCGATCGAGAAGATCAGCACGTAGACGGCCATGCCGCTGCGCCACTCACGCGGCAGCGCCACATGCGCCACCCCGTCGATCAGCAGCGCGACGAGAATCGCGGGAAACGAGAGCTGCACGTCGGCGATCCGCATGAGCACCGCGTCGACCCGTCCGCCGAGGTAGCCCGCGATGAGGCCAAGCGTGACGCCAAGTGCCATGGAGAACAGCACAGCGGCCACGCCTACGCCGAGAGAAATGCGCGTGCCGTAGAGGATCGCGGACAGCATGTCCCGTCCCTGGTTGTCGGTGCCGAGGGGGTACGCGACCTTGCCCTGCGGGCTCCAGGCTGGAGGGGTGAGGGCATCGAGCAGATCGACCGACGCGAGGTCGAACGGGTTGTGCGGCGCGATCCACGGAGCGAGCAGGGCGCCGCCAACGCACAGGAGAGTCAGCGCCGCCGCGGCGACGGCGACCGGCGTGTGGCGAAAGCTGTAGGCGAGATCGGAGTCCCACGCCCGCGCCAGCGATCCACGGGCTAGCGCAGAGATCGATGGCACCGGGCTCTTACTCATTCACCCATTCACCCATTCACTTCTTCACTCATTCACTTCTTCACCTTTTCACACTTCACCTGATCACCACCCACTTGAGCAGGATGAAGTTGTTGGCGACCTGCACCATGTCCACGCTCTTCTTCATGCCCCACACCAGCGGTTGCACGTGCAGCGGGAGGTGGCCGATGTCGTCGGCGTGAATCTTGAACGCTTCGGCGATCATCGCGTTGCGTTTGGCGGTGCTGCCCTCGGATGCGATGCGCGTGATGAGCTCGTCGACGCGCGGGTTGGAGTAGACGCCGAGGTTGAACTGGCCCTGGCCGCCCTCGCCTGGCGTGGCGATCAGCGCGAAGAGCGCGTTGTGGCTGTCCAGCGTGGCGGGTGTCCAGCCCAGCATGGCGAAAGAGACGTCGCGCCGCAAAGCCTTGGGGAAGAAGATGGCTTTGGTCTCTGCAACGAGGTTCACCTTGACGCCGATGCGAGCGAGCATGCCCGCTACGGCCTGACAGATCTCTGCGTCGTTGATATAACGATCGTTGGGGCAGTTCATGCCGAGCTCGAACCCGTCCGGGTAGCCGGCCTGCGCCAGCAGTTTCTTCGCTGCTTCCGGATCGTAGGGCAGGCGCTTGTCCAGCTCCGGCGCATAGCCGTTGACCATCGACGCCACCATGAGCGCGGTGGGAACCGAGGTGCCACGCATGATGCGCGACTTGATCGCCTCGATATCGATCGCCTGGTAGAACGCCTGGCGCACGCGCTTGTCCTTGAACGGGTTCTTGCCCTTGACGTTCGAAAACAGCAGCTCGTCGCGCTTCTGGTCCATGTTCAGAAAAATGACGCGCGCCTCCATGCCCTGCACGACCTTGAGATCCGGGTTGGACTGGACGCGGGGGATATCCTGCAGTGGCACCGGCTCCATCATTTCGATCTCACCGGATATGAGTGCAGCCACCCGCGTCGCGGCGTTGGCGATGGGCATGAACACCGCCTCGGTCACGTTGTGCTCGGGCTTCCCCCACCAGCCCGGATTCGGCACGACCACCGTCCGAACCCCCGGCTCTCGGGACTTCAGCATGAAGGGACCGGTGCCGTTTGCGTGAGTGCTCGCGTAGTTCTCCGTTCCCTTGCGCACGTCGACTGGCTGCAACGCTCCGTTCTTCTCGCACCAGGTCTTGGACATGATGTACCAGGTCGCGATCATGCTGGGCAGAATAGGAAACGGGTCGTGCGTGACGATGTCGATCGTGTGCGCGTCGATCTTGCGGATCTCCTTCACTGCGCCGACGTACATCTTCACGTCCGAGCCCTCGCCGCGCGCCCGTTCGAACGAAAACAGCACATCGTCGGCTGTGAAGGGAGCCGCGTCGTGGAACCTCACGTTCCTGCGCAGGTTGAAGCGCCACACCGTGGGCGCGGTCTGCTTCCAGTCGGTGGCGAGCAGCGGCACGGTCTCCAGCTTCTTGCCGCGCCCCGTGAGCCCTTCGTACATGTTGGCCATCAAGCTGAGCTGAACGGCTTCGTTGAACATGTACGGGTCCATTGACAGCGCGTCACCCTGGTCCGCGTAGCGAAACGTCTTTGCGTGGGCGGGCGACGCAGTCAACGCGAGCGCAAAGGCTAGACTGAAGGTGATTCGGCGCAGAGCACGGTGCATGCTGATCTCCATTGTGCACCCCCACCCCCAACCCTCCCCCGCGAGCGGGGGAGGGCAAGGGAGGGGGCAATCAGTCCGTCAGGCCAGAGACAGCGCTTCTTCCGCCAGCGCGGCCAGATAGCCCGCGCCGAGCGGAATCACGTCGTC
Source organism: Burkholderiales bacterium (assembly GCA_035499005.1). Lineage (GTDB taxonomy): Bacteria > Pseudomonadota > Gammaproteobacteria > Burkholderiales > SHXO01 > SHXO01. The sequence goes on from DATJZQ010000076.1 coordinate 15,070, forward strand.
GTTGAAGTCGTAGGCGGGATTGTGCAGCCAGCAGCCGCTCGCGCCGCCGCCCTGGCCGAGCAGCACATAAGCGCCCGGGCGCGCCTGCAGCATGTAGGCGAAATCCTCTCCGCCCATGGTCGGGTCGAACTCGCGCACCACGTTGTCCTGCCCGAAAATGCGCTCACCCACGCGTGCCGCGAAGTCGGCTTCGCGCGCCGTATTCACGGTGGCGGGGTAGCCGCGGATGTACTGCACCTGGACGCTGCCGCCGAGCCCGGACGCAACCGCAGTGGCGATCTCGCGGATGCGCCGTTCGGCGAGGTCCTGCGTTTCGGCGCGGAAGGTCCGCACCGTGCCGACCAGTTTGACCGCCTCCGGGATCACGTTGAAGGTCCCAAGCTGGCTGGTTTCCAGCGAGCAGACGCTGATCACGATGGCGTCCAGCGGGCTCACGTTGCGGCTGGCGATGGTTTGCAGGGCGGTGATGATGTGCGCGGCAACGACCACCGGGTCGACGGTGAGATGGGGCATCGCGGCGTGTCCACCCTTGCCGCGTACCTCGATGCGAATCTCGTCGGTCGCCGCTAACACTGGTCCCGCGCGCACCGCGATCTGCCCAGGCGGCAACCCGGGCCAGTTGTGCAGCGCATAGATCTCGTCGGCCGGAAAGCGCTCGAACAATCCTTCCTGCACCATCACGTTTCCGCCGCCGCCGTGCTCCTCCGCGGGCTGGAAGATCACGTAAGCCGTCCCTTCGAAGCGGCGCGTCTCCGATAGGTACCGCGCCGCACCGAGCAGCATGGTCGTGTGGCCATCGTGGCCGCACGCGTGCATGCGACCTTCGCACTGTGACCGGTACGGCCGCGCCGCGGTCTCGTGCATCGGGAGGCAATCCATGTCCGCCCGCAGACCGACCGCCCGGCGTCCCGCGCGCTGGCCGGGGATGACGCCAACCACCCCGGTCTTGGCCAGCCCGCGGTGCACTTCGATACCCCACCCAGTCAGGTGGTCCGCGACACGCTGCGCCGTGCGCTCCTCTTGGAACGCAAGCTCCGGGTGTGCGTGGATATCGCGTCGGAAAGCAGTCAGCTCGTCGTGGTATCGGCGGATGTACTCGACTGGATTGCTCATGTTTTTTTCCTCAGTGCGCCGCTGCTGTGCGGTCCAGGCGCAGACGCGGGTCGACTGCGTAGTACAGCAGATCGACCACCAGGTTGATGATGACGAAGAAGAGCGCGATCAGGCACAGGTAGGCGGCCATCACCGGCACGTCGGCAAAAGTCACCGACTGGATGAACAGCAACCCCATCCCGGGCCACTGAAACACCGTCTCCGTGATGATGGCGAAAGCGATGATGGAGCCGAGCTGCAGGCCGGTTATGGTGATGACCGGCACCAGCGTGTTCTTCAGCCCATGGCCGAAGTGGATCGCACGCTCGCTCAGTCCCCGGGCGCGCGCGAACCTGATGTAGTCCGTGCGCAGTACCTCGAGCATCTCGGAGCGTATGAGCCGCATGATGAGCGTCATCTGGAACAGGCCGAGCGTGATCGCGGGCAGTATCAGCGCCTTGAGCCCGGACGTCGTCAGCAGACCTGTCGTCCACCATCCGATCGCCACGGTCTCGCCGCGCCCGAACGAAGGCAGCCAGCCCAACTCGACCGCGAACACCAGGATCAGCAGGATGCCGATGAGAAAAGTCGGCAGCGACACGCCCGCCAGCGACAGCGCGAGAAAACACTGCGAGAGCCACGAGCGGCGCCGGAGCGCCGTGTATACCCCCATTGGAATGCCGACCGCCAGCGCCAGCAGAGCGGCAGCCAAAGAAAGCTCGAGCGTCGCCGGAAGGCGCTCGGCGATCAGGGTGGACACAGGCCGCAGCTGGCGCAGCGACAGACCGAATTCGCCGCGCACGGCGCGCGACACGAAGCCCGCATACTGGACATAGAACGGCCGATCGAGGCCGAGATCGTGCGTCATGCGGGCGCGGTCCTCGGGTGTGGCGTCCTGCCCAAGCATGAAGATGACCGGATCGCCGACGAAGCGGAACAGGGCAAATGCGATGAGGCCCACGGCGAGCATGACGACCACCGCCTGCATCAGCCGGCGTAGAACGAACGCAGCCATGCGGCTCCTAGCGAAGAGTCTCGAACGCGGGTGACACGGTACGGGTATATTGCCACGGGCATGAAGTACAGCGCATTGGGATGAGACTCGCGAAAGTCGTCCTGGAGCAGCTCCGCGTCCGGCCGCGTCTGGTCATTGCTGTGATCGTCGGGGCGACGACCGCAGCGCTCCTGCCGGCCTGGATATCCGGGCCCACGCGGGCGCTGCTAGCCTGGGACGCCGGCGCCGGGCTTTACCTCGTGCTGGCGTGGATCATGATGTTTCGCGCCACGGTCGACCGGATGCAGTGGCGGGCGCGGCGCCAGGACGACGGCGCCTTGGTTATTCTCGCCTTGACGGTGTCTGCGGCAGTCGCCAGTCTAGCGGCTATCGCGGTGGAGCTGATCGGGGTGAAGAGCTACCCGCCCGGCGTCCAGACCCTGCACTTGGCGCTGTCCATCGTCACCATCCTGTGCTCCTGGTTCCTCGTGCACACGGCGTTTGCCCTGCACTATGCGCACGAGTTCTACGAGCCGGCCCGGAAGCAGCACCGCTGCCTCACATTTGCCGGAAATCCCGAGCCGGACTATGTCGACTTCCTCTATTTCGCGTTCGTGCTCGGCACCACATCGCAGACCTCGGACGTCACCATCGCCTCGAGCGCCATGCGCCGCCTGGCGCTCGCCCATGGCGTGATCGCCTTCTTCTTCAACACTACGCTGCTCGCCCTTGCGGTCAACATTGCCGCGGGTCTGATCTGATCGGTACGCTCCCGCAGAAGTTGGCGCGCCCTACTCCGCCAACCGCACCCAGGTCTTCCCGTCAAACCGCCTCATCTGCACCTGCTTGATCGGCGTGTAGTCGGTCGGGCTGGTGTTTACCTTGATGCCCGGCAGCAGCATCGGAAGCTCGACGTCCTTGAGGTTCGCGGCCTGACGCATGACGTTCTCCCGCGTCAGGTCGTTTCCGCACTGCTTGAGGATCTGTATCAGCGCCTCGGCGGTGACATAGCCGACCACGTTCTGGGTGTCGAGCGGGTCCGCCTCCGGGTAATAACGCTGCATGAACGCGAGATAGTCCTTCGTCGCAGGATCCGCCTTCCATCCAGGGTCGCTCGGGTCCTTGACGAAGTTGGTTGATACGAGCCCGACCGCGCGTTCGAGTCCCGCGGTCTTGAGGACGACCTCGACCGACGTGGAATTGGAAGGGACGAAGTGCAGCGGCCGCCAGCCGAGGTCGTAGACCTTGCGGATCGACATCGCCGCGAACTTCGGGATGGAGAAGTTGAACAGAACATCCGCACCGGAGTCCTTGAGGGCGATGATCTGCGAGTCGATGGTGGGATCCGTTGTCTCGTACGACGCTTCGGCCACGATGAGCTTGCTCGCCCGCTCGCCCAGAACCGTGTGCAGCATCCTTACATAGTCCTTTCCAAAGTCGTCGTTCTGGTACAGCACGGCGGCTTTGGCGTCGGGCTTCACCTTGAACAGATAGCGCACATACGCGGGAACGTCCGCGCGCTGGTTGGGAACGAACGCCATGCTCCAAGGGAAGTTGGCCGGGTCGTCCCACTTGAGCGCGGCGGTAGCGAGCCCGATGTGGGGCACCTTCTTCGTGTTCATGTATTTCTGGATCGCGCTGTTGGTCGCGGTCCCGAGCGACCCGAAGATCATCAGGACCTCTTCCTGCTCGACCAGCCTGCGGGTCTGCTCGACGGTCCTGGGCGGCGTGTAGCCGTCGTCCAGCGAAATCAGGTTGATCTTGCGGCCGTTGACGCCGCCTTCGGCGTTGATCTTCGAGATATAAGCGCTTTCGGTCTTGCCGATCGTGGCGTAGATCGAGGCTGGCCCGGAATAGGGCATGGTCTGTCCGACCTTGATCTCGGTGTCGCTCGCGCCCGGCCCATACTTCGCCTGCGCCCAGGCGGAGGGCACACCGGGTGCGATCAGCGCGGCCAGGATCAAGTGGCGGGTTGCGCGATTCCAAGTCATGACCGCATCCCTTTCGTGGTCTTGTTGATGAGTCCGGAATGATGCCTGAACGGAGCTGGCGGGTGTCGAGCTCAAAGGCCCTCTCTAAAGTGGACCCGCCGCGCTGGTGCCGGTGGTCGGCTGATCCGGCAATCGGGTCACCAACAGCTTGTCCACGCGGTTTCCGTCCATGTCCAGAACCTCGAACCGGAAGCCGCGGCTCTCGAACTTGTCTCCAACCTGCGGTATGTGCTCGAGCTGCATCATGGTGAAGCCGCCCAGGGTCTGATAGCTGCCGCTGTGCTCGGCCGGTAGCTCCTCCTCCAGCCCCGTCGCCTCCCTGAAACGTTCCGGGCTCACCGAGCCGTCGATTAGGAGCGAGCCGTCGTCTCGACGCACGATGTCCGGCTCGGTTCGATCCTCAACGGTGGTGATATCGCCGACGAGCGTTTCCATGACGTCGCTCATGGTCACCAGGCCCTGCAGCTCGCCGTACTCGTCGACCACCAATGCGAAGTGCTGACGATGTTTCTTGAACGTTTCCAGCACCTTCATCACCGTGAGCACCTCCGGCACGTACAGCGGTCGCTGCGCGCGGGCGGCTAAGTCGACGCGGCGCCCTTCGAAGGCATCTTCCAGCAGAGAGCGGGAATCGAGCACACCGATGATTTCATCCAGGCCGTCCTTGCATAGCGGAAAACGCGAATGCGGGCTGACCAACATCTTCTGGCGGTTCACCTCGAACGGGTCGCTCAGGTCGAGCCACACGATGTCGACGCGCGGGGTCATCGCGCTCGCTACGCGTCGCTCGTCCAGACCCAGCACCCGCGACACCATCACTTGTTCCTGCCGCTCGAATACGCCGGCCTGCGCACCTTGCTCCATCAACACGTTGATGTCCTCTTCGGTCACCAGCGGCTCCTGCGGAGGGGTACTGAACACGCGAAGCACGGCGTCGCTAGCCGCGCTGAACGCCTTGACCAGCGGAAACGCGAGTCGCGTCAAAGATTGCATCAGGGGGGCGAGAGCCGTTGCAATGCCCTCGGGGTTGCGCAGGGCGAGCCTCTTCGGGACGAGCTCGCCGAAAACCAGGTAAACCGAGGCAATCCCAAGCGCCACCACGGCAAGCGACAGCCGCCCGACGTAGGGCTGCGGGACACCGACGCTGGCAAAGAACTCCCCCAAATCGGCGGAAAGCGTAGCTTCGCCCAGCGCTCCGCTGAAGATCCCGATCGCGCTCATCCCGATTTGGACGGCCGACAGAAAGTGCGCCGGCTCGGAGGCGAGGCGCAGCGCCGCCGCTGCACCGGGGCGCCCTTCCTCCGTCCAACGCTCGAGCCGCAGCCTTCGCGAGGAGACCACCGACATCTCGGAAAGCACGAATCCCGCGTTGAGCAGCACCAGCAGCAGGAGGATCAGCAGCTCCATGTCCACGCCTCTGTGAAAGGTTGAAGAAGAGCGCCTGCTCGCGATCTGTCCGTTGCCACCTGGCGAGCTTAGGCCAGGCCTGCTCCAACGCCAAGTTCAGTTCTGGCGCGATGCGGCCGGGTCAGGAGACGATGATTCGCGTTTCGGTCAAACGCGCAAGCCGCGGTCTGGTCCGGGCGATCGCCGTACGCTATGGTATGCGCCGGACGTAGCGCGCGAGCGTTCCGGGTTTATCGGCCATCGCAGACGAAACGATGAAAACTTCGCGCCGCGGTCCATCCTGGAGGGCCAGCCCGAGTCCGACGGCGCCCAGGCCCGTAACCGCCACCCGAACCGGGTTGTCATAGTCGTCCAGGATAACCTTGATTACCTCCAGCCCCATCGCATTCGCGGGAAAATTCATCTCCGCTGCTGCGCGGCCCGCTTGCTGCGCGGTCGCTGCGAACAACCCGTCCTTCGAAACGATGCTGAAGCAAACATCCGACGTCATTTCGTCCTGCACCTGAAATAGGCAAACATTCCACCCATGATCGCGGGGAGTGCGATGGTTGCAAGCGCGAGCAGGAGGCTCAACCAGTCCATTTGTCTGACGGCTAGCTGCCCTCACTCCAAGTCGAGAAGAGCTGCATGGCCGCGTCCGGGTCGGCGCTGACTTCTAGCCGGTCTCGAAACCGGCGGTCCGAGAACAGACGGGTGGCTGCAGCAAGGATTGTCAGATGCTCGTCTGTGGCCGGGCTTGGGACAAGCAGAACGAGAACATGGGATACCGGCTCGTCGTCCGGCGCATTGAACGGAATGGGCGAAGCAAGACGCGCATAACCGACCAATATTCGCTCCAAGCCGCTCACGCGGGCGTGGGGGATGGCCACGCCTTCTCCGACCGCGGTAGATCCGGCCAGTTCGCGACGCGAAAGCGATGTGACCACGAGATCGTGCGAAAGAGCGTGTTCCCGCTCCAGGTATCGGCCGATCGCATCGAATAGCTCGCGCTTATCGGCTACATTCAAGTCAAGCCAGATGTCGCGCGCGGTCAAATACCGAGCGATTTCGTTCAAGGCTGTATTCTTCGGGCGCATGGACGGTTACTTATTCTGTGGCGATCGCCGAATGCGCTTCTCCTGCAACGCTTCGTTGCCGCGATCGCGGATCTCGTCTTCTCGACTTCGCAAGACGAGCTCTCCGATGGCCCGATAGTATGCCTTGTCTGCCGAGTCGAACGCCTCGGGTGACGCCCAAATCACTCGATGCTGGCCGGCAACGATGGAAACGCTCCACGTTGCACCCGATTCCGGGCGCGCCAGGACAATTTTTATCGGCCCCATAGGCTCAAACGTCAGTCCTCGAGAGTCTCGTGGGCTTTAGATGCGGTCAGGCTAGAGGTTTGCGCATAAAGAATGTGTAAAGACTGCGTGGCTTGGAGTATACGACGCGTAAAGACGGCTACACCTCAATCGGCGGAGGATGCGGCTGACTCGTCTTCGCTAACAGGCAAAATTACGGCGTTAGTCTTCTCGTCGAAGTCGATCACCTCCCCGTAGCGTCCCCAGGCGACGATAGTCTGCAGCAGCTTATCGGGCTGGTCGTAAGGCAGTAGGAGTGCCAACTCCACACGTAGCTCGTCGGCGTCGAGTCGGTGCTTGGGCGCTTCGCGCAAGAAGCCGGTGATGATCTGGAACAGCCGCAACCTGAGAAGCTCGCGCGCGAAGATGCGCTTGCGCTCCGTGATCCCCGCCGAAAGGAACTCCCGGCCCAAGGGGGTGAGCTCGACGTTGTGCTTCGGGGTGTCGACCAGATCCAGAATCTCAGCCGCCTTCGCAATTGCGATGGTCTCGCCAAACTCGGCCCCTATGCGAGCGCTCAGTTCGAACAGATTGATGACCTCGCGACTGTCTTTCAGAATCTCGAGCAGGCCGAGGATCGGTCCGACCGGCACGTTGGGAATGGATTCAATGGGGGCGCGCGGCGGCTGGACGGACAGCGCAACCCGCGCCGGCTCAAGTCCCGCGGCAACACGGGATGGGGGCGGAGCGCGCCGCGGCGCCGGCGCATCGGGCATCACCGTCGTGGTAATCGCTTCGTGGATCTGGGTCACTAGGGCGGAGAATTCCGCTGAGTTGACATCGCGCGGATAGGGCAACGGGTTCGCGATCACGTGTTTGATCCGCCCGGGATTGGGGGTGATGACGACGATGCGCGTGGCCATGAACACCGCCTCGGCGATGTTGTGCGTGACGAAGAAGATGCTTTTCAGCTCGGGCGTTCGCGTATCCTGCCAAAGCTGGACCACCTCTGTACGGAGGTTTTCGGCGGTGAGCACGTCGAGTGCGCTGAAGGCTTCGTCCATCAGTAGCGCCTCCGGCTTGGCCACCAGCGCTCGCGCGAAGCCCACGCGCTGCCGCATGCCGCCCGACAACTCCTTGGGATAAGCGTTTTCGTATCCGCTGAGCCCGATCAGCTCGAGCGCTTGCTCGACTTCCTCGCGCTCCTGCTTTCTGGTCAGGCGGCGATGATTCGCCCCGACTCGCACGTTCTGCTCGACGGTCAGCCATGGATACAGGGCGAAGCTTTGGAACACGATCGAGAGGTGAGGGTTGATACCGGTTAGCGGCTTTCCGTGGCTTAGAACGGTGCCCTCCGTAGGCGATGTGAGGCCCGCCATGAGGCGCAGCACGGTGGACTTCCCGCAACCGGATTGGCCGAGGAGGGCGAGCATCTCGCCGCTGCGCACCTCGAGGTTGATGTCCTCCAAGACCGTCAGGGGCGGCCCTTCCGCTGCGACGCTGTAGGACTTCGAGACGTGCTGCAGCTCGATCAAGGGCACGTGGGAGGGCAGCGGATTCAGTTCAGCCCGAGAGACAGTCACGGTTTATTTCCTTACGCGAGCCTGAATCTGCGTTCGGCGAGGTCGTACAGGCGCCGCCAGAAAACGCGGTTGATGAGGACGACGAATACGGCCATCACCAGAATGCTGAAGTAGATGGCGGGCTTGTCGCCCTTCTCGGTCACCTCGGCGATGAATGCCCCGAGTCCATCCGCGGCGAGGCGATCTTTGCCCCATGATGCTACCTCTGCGACGATGCTGGCGTTCCATGCTCCGCCCGTTGCCGTCACCGCGCCCGTGACCCAGAACGGGAAGATCGCGGGAATGATCAGAGTCTTCCAGAGGCGCCAGCGATGTAGAGCGAACACCCCTGCGGCCTCGCGCATGTCGGTCGGGATCGCCATGGCGCCGGCGATGACGTTGAAAAGAACGTACCACTGGGTGCCCAGCGCCATCAGCAGAACGCTGCCGTAGTTGATCGGCACATGCGCCCACAGAAAGAAGCCGACGACGAACGGAAAGGTCATGTTGACCGGAAACGATGCTGCAATTTGCGTGAGCGGCTGTGCGATGCGCGCGACCCGTGGGCGAAGGCCGATCCACACGCCAATCGGGGTCCAGATCACTGTGGCAATCGCCATCATGGCGGCAACCCTCAGCAGGGTGAGGAAACCGAGGCCGACGACGTGAAGCATCTGAGAGGATGTCATCTCGGTCCGGATTTCTTTAGCCACGTGGATCGCATCCATGATCAGCCACGCGACGCCGGCAGCAACCAGGAGCCAGATGACTGGCCGGACAGAATATCTGAGCGGTGCCGGGGCGCGGGCCTGAATCTGCTCCGCCGCATCCGCGGTCAGCTGTGACAACCGCTGGCTGGCGAGACGCATCTCCGTGCGCACCCATTCCAACAGCCTCGCGAGCAGCAGGGACCGTCGCAGCAGATCGAGCAGCCAGGACTGCGGGACATCCTTCGTGCCGGTCTGCTCCAGCTTGAACTTCTCGGCCCAGGCGACCAGAGGGCGCCATACGATCTGATCGATGATCACGATGGTGATGACCATGGCCACGATCGCGTAGGTCGCCGCGCGCGTGTCGCCGGCCTCGACCGCCGCGGCCATGTAGGAGCCGAGCCCCGGCAACTTGATGTTCTTGTTGAGAACGGTTATGGCCTCGCTCTGCGCGACGAAGAACCAACCTCCGCCGAAGCTCATCATCGCGTTCCACATCAACCCGATCGCCGATGCCGGCAGTTCCAAGGTGAAGAGGCGTTGCCATCGGTTCAGCCTATGGACACTGGCAGCCTCCTGCAGATCGTCCGGGATCGTGATCAGCGAATGATAAAGGCCGAAGGTCATGTTCCAGGCCTGGGCCGTGAAGATCGCGAAGATGCTGGCGCACTCGACGCCCAGCAGGCTCCCCGGAAACAGCGCGATGAACCCGGTGACGGTGATCGAAAGGAAGCCCAGGACGGGCACCGACTGCAGGATGTCGAGCGCAGGGAGCATCACTTTGCGCGCGCGCCGGCTCTTGGCCGCAGCATAGCCATAGATGAGCGTGAACAAGAAGGCCGCCCCGAAAGCGATGAACATCCGCAGCACTGTACGAGCGGTGTAATAGGGAATCAGACGCACGTCGAGCGACAGGGGTGGCGGATTGAGCTCGCTGAAGTGGACGCGCATGTCGCCCCCGAGCGAGAGTACTAGCCATATCAAAGCAAAGACCGCCAGCAGCAATACGACGTCCACCCAGTTGAAGCCCCAGCCCCCCTCGACCTGCTGGGCCGTCGTCTCGGGATAGGGACGGGCGGTCATTTGCTGCGTCCGGGCAGGGTGGGTGTGGCGGACTCCTGAGCCATCCCGGCGCCCAGTCCCGGGGTCATTTCCTGGTCGTTACGGCGTCCGCTGGTGCCCGCTTCGACCGCCACCCTGCAAAAAGGTCGTGGACTTGGGTCGCGCTCATGCAGGCCCGAAGGCGCTGCAAGAAGGCTTGATCGCTGAACATCTGAGCGATCTCGGCCAGGATGAGGAGACATTGGTCGGTGGACTGCTTCGGAACCAGGAACACGACGACGTCCGATACCAGCTTCTCGTCGGGTGCGTCAAACGGAATCGGCGCGCGTGGGCGCACAACGGCGACCACGGCCTGAGACAGGCCGTCGATGCGCGCATGGGGCACCGCGACGCCATTCCCAAGGCCGGTCGAGCCGATACGCTCCCTTGCGGTCAGCTTTTCGACGACCAGGTCGGGCGCGATTCCGTGCCGCCGCTCGAAGAGCTTGGCGACCTCCTCGAACACACCAGCTTTGTCTTTCGCGTCGAGATCTAGGAGCACGTCCTCGGCGGAAAACAACTCGGCGACGAGGCTCATCAGCGCTCCCTCTTGGCGCAGGGCGGAAGATACAGCCTCACCC
>DATJZQ010000077.1:0-4744 GCA_035499005.1 Burkholderiales bacterium
CGCGCTGCGCAGCAATGCCCCCACGCTGCGGAAAGCCACCGACGCGGGCGAGGCGCTGCCGCGCCCAATGCTGGCGGACAGCGCCAAATCCTGGCTGGTCTGGCGCAAAGAGCTGATACCGCGCTTCCGCTCGCTGAGCGATGCGGAATCGTGGGTGCTCACGGCGATCAGGGATGGCGCCACCTTCACCGCCCTGTGTGAAGGTCTGTGCCGTTGGTCCGCGCCAGAGCAGGCGCCTTCCGAAGCTGCCACCCTTCTGCGGCGGTGGGTAGACGACGGGCTGATCCTCGAGATCGCGTAGCGGCTCACTGCTCCAGCGCTCGCACCTCGGCCTCCACCTGGACTGAGGTTTTCTTGCCATTTCGTTCCACGGTCAGCACCAACGGCACTTGATCACCGGCGTGCAGGGGCCGCTTGATGTCGAGCAGCATGATGTGGATACCACCGGGGCCGAGCCGTACCGTCTCTCCCGCCGGCAAGTCGAGCCGCGGCAAGCGGCGCATTCTCATCACGCCGTTGTCGTTCGACATCGAATGGATTTCTGCGCTGGCCGCCAGGGGGCTGCGCACCGCGGTGATTGCAGCAGCTTGATCGCTGCGGATATCCAGATAGACGCCCGCCACTTTCTGCCCGGGCACGGTCGCGCGCGCCCAGACCTGCGCGACGCTCACTCCCCGCTCGGCGTGTGCCGCGACCGCCCAGGCAAAGGAGGCAGCGATAACGAGAAATGCGCGGCGCGCGAAGTAGCGCATGGGCAGCTCACCGGAGCGGCGGGTGCGTGGGGTTATAATGGCTATTATAGTTGCACGCGCCGGCATGCTCCGCACATCGGTGATTTCTCCTCTGTTCATCGTCTGCGCCGGGATCCTTGCGCTCGCTCTGCTCGCGGGCAAAGCGGCGGCACAGGCATCCGCCGCCGCGGCGCCACCTCCCATTGCGGCCAAAGCCTGGCTGCTGCTGGATTACCGCACGCGCCGGGTGATCGTGAGCCGCAACGCGGACGAGCGCATCGAACCAGCTTCGCTCACCAAGCTGATGACGGCCTACCTGGTTTTCGGCGCGCTCAAGCAGAACGCGCTGACCGCCTCGCAGCTCCTGCCTGTCTCGGCGAAGGCGGCGAAGATGCCCGGCTCACGCATGTTCATCGAGTCGGGCAAGATGGTGAGCGTGGACGAGCTGCTGCGCGGCATGATCGTCCAGTCCGGCAATGACGCCACCATCGCTCTGACGGAAGGCGTGGCGGGCAGCGAAGAATCCTTCGTGCAGGGGATGAACGAGCAAGCCGCGCGCCTCGGGCTGGGCGACACGCGCTTCGCGAACGCAACCGGGCTGGCCGATCCTCGTCACTACTCGACGGCCCGCGATCTGTCGCGCCTCGCTGCCGCACTGATCCAGGACTTTCCCGATTATCTTCCGCTGTACTCGATCAAGGAGTACACGTATAACGGCATCACGCAACGCAACCGCAACGAGCTGCTGTTTCGCGATCCTTTCGTAGACGGGCTGAAGACCGGCTATACCGAAAGCGCCGGCTACTGCCTGGTGGCGACGGCTCAGCGCGACGGCCGGCGGCTGCTGGCCATCGTCACCGGGGCGGCGTCCGAGGGCGGCCGCGCCATGGAGGCGCAAAAGCTGCTTAACTACGGCTTCCAGTATTACGAAACATTCAGGCTTTACGCAGGCGGCGCCACCGTGGCGCAGATCCCGGTGTGGAAAGGCAGCGAGAAATTGCTCAACGCCGGCTTCACCGAAGACGTGTTCGTATCTCTCCCGAGAGGCCAGCGCTCCTTGCTCAAAGCCGAGATCGAGAGTCTGCAGCCGCTGATCGCGCCCGTAAGCCCGCAGCAGCAGGTCGGGGTGGTGCGCGTGACGCTCGGCGACAAGCCGTACGGGGAATACCCGGTCGTCGCGCTGGAACGCGTCGGCGTCGCCAACATCTTCGTCCGGACGTGGGACAGCCTGCGCCTCATGTTCCAGTGAGATCGCACTGCACGCCGCAGCGTTGCCAGTCGTTACCAGGAACCGCTCGATGAACCGCACTACACCCCCCGATGACAGCATCGTCTACCTGAACGGAGAGTTTCTGCCGCTGTCGCGCGCGCGCATCTCACCGCTCGATCGCGGCTTCATCTTCGGTGACGGCGTCTACGAGGTGATTCCGGTCTATGCCCGACGGGTCTTCCGCCTCGACGATCATCTGAGCAGGCTCGAGCGCAGCCTCGAAGGGATCCGGCTCACCAACCCGTACAGCCGGCCGCAGTGGGGCGAGATCATCAGCGAGCTCGTGCGCCGCAGCCCGCACGAGGATCAGAGCGTGTACCTGCAGATCACGCGCGGCGCCGCCAAGCGCGACCACGCGTTTCCCATCGGGGTTACACCGACGGTGTTCCTGATGACCGGCGCCCTGAGCGTGCCCACACCGGAGGCGGTCGATGCCGGGGTCGTGGCCGCTACCATGCCCGACAATCGCTGGCTGCGCTGCGACTTGAAGACGATCGCGCTGCTGCCCAACGTGCTGCTGCGCCAGGAGGCGATCGACGCCGGAGCGGTGGAGGCGGTGCTGTTGCGCGATGGTTGGCTCACCGAAGGCGCGGCAAGCAACATTTTCGTGGTCGTGGATGGCGTGCTGCTGACCCCGCCCAAGAGCAATCTGATGCTGCCGGGCATCACCTACGATGTGATCCTGGAGCTCGCGGCGGCCCACAGCATGCGCTGCGAGGTGCGTCCGGTATCGGAAGTGGAATTGCGCTCCGCGCAAGAGGTATGGCTCACCTCGTCCACGCGCGAAGTTCTGGCCATCACGCGTCTGGATGGCAAGGTGGTCGGCGACGGGCGGCCCGGGGCACTGTTTCGCCGCATGCACGGCCTGTTTCAGCAATTCAAGGAACAGGTGAAGCGCGAGCCGCAACGGCAGGTGCATGCCTAGGGAAGCCCTAGAACCGGTCCCACACGTGAGCGAGATCGAGGCGGGTCCTGACCTGATCGAATACCCGGTCGACTTTCCGCTCAAGATCATGGGCCGGAACGCACCGGGATTCGTCGACACTGTGGTCGGGATCGTGCGCCGGCATGCGCCGGATTTCGACGACGCGACCGTCGAGTTGCGCCGCAGCCGGAAGAAGAGCTATCTAAGCGTGACGTGCATCATTCGAGCCGCGTCGCGCGAGCAGCTCGACGCGCTTTATGTCGAGCTCAACGATCATCCGAATATCGTGATGGTGTTGTGATGTCGCAGGTCGTGACTCGTGACACCCCCCACCCCAACCTTCCCTTGCAGGCGGGAGAACGCGAGGGAAGGGGCCCGCCTGCTGTCCGTTGTCTCGGGCTCGTGTCGTACGAGCAAACCTGGGAAGCGATGAAGGCCTTTACTGCTGCACGTACACGCGCGACGCAAGACGAGATCTGGCTGCTCCAACACGCGCCGATCTACACCTTCGGAGTTGGCGGGCGCCCGGAACACCTGCCGGACGACGATTGCGTCATACCGGTGATCAAAGTCGACCGAGGCGGGCAGGTCACCTACCACGGGCCGGGCCAGCTCGTGGCCTACGTTCTGTTTGACCTGCAGCGGCGCGCGCTCACGGTGCGCGGCTTGATACGGACGCTGGAACAGGCCGTGATAGACTTGGTGTTGGATTTCGGCATTCCCGCGGCGCGACGCGAAAACGCGCCAGGCGTATACGTCGGAGCCGCCAAGATCGCAGCACTCGGGATCCGCATCCGCCGCGGCTGCTGCTACCACGGGCTGAGCCTGAACGTGGACATGGACCTGGCGCCGTTTCGCGCGATCGACCCGTGCGGCTATGCCGGGCTGGAAGTGACACAGCTGCGCGACCTTGGTGTGAGCGTCCCAATCGAGAGCATCGGTGATCGGTTGGCGGGCAAGCTGACGGCTCGGCTCGAGGCCGCGGTCCATCCCACGCAGACATCATCATGAGCGATCGTACCGAAGGGCAAACCGGGTCGGCCAAGACCGCACGCAATCCGGTCAAAGTCATTCCCATCACGCCGCTCAAGAAACCCGACTGGATCCGGGTGAAGGCCGGCAACAGTCAGGCGTTCTATACGCTCAAGCAGCGCTTGCGCGAGCATAAGCTGCATACGGTGTGCGAGGAGGCCTCCTGCCCCAACATCGGCGAGTGCTTCGGCAAGGGCACCGCCACGTTCATGATCCTGGGCCGGCTGTGCACGCGCCGCTGCCCGTTCTGCGACGTGGCGCACGGGCGCCCCGAGGCACCGGACGCCGAGGAACCGCTCAATCTCGCGCGCAGCATCGCGCTGATGACCCTGAACTACGTGGTGATCACCAGCGTCGACCGCGACGACCTGCGCGACGGCGGCGCGGGTCATTTCGCGGACTGCATCCGTGCAGTGCGCGCGCAATCGCCAGCAACGCGCATCGAGATCCTCACGCCGGACTTCCGCGGCCGGCTCGACCCGGCCTTGGCCGCGCTGGCCGCCGCTTTGCCGGATGTGATGAACCACAACCTCGAGACCGTGCCGCGGCTATACAAGATGGCGCGCCCAGGGGCCGACTACCGGCACTCGCTCGAGCTGCTGCGGCGGTTCAAGCAACTGTACCCGGGCATTCCGACCAAGTCGGGGCTCATGATGGGCCTCGGCGAGACCGACGCGGAGATTCTCGAGGTGATGCGCGACCTGCGCGCGCACGAGGTGGACATGCTCACCGTCGGCCAGTACCTGCAGCCTAGCAGCGGCCATCTGCCGGTGTTGCGCTACGTGG
>DATJZQ010000078.1:0-2253 GCA_035499005.1 Burkholderiales bacterium
GGGCCGGGTTGTAGCGTAGATGCTTGCAACTCGACGCCTAGGTTCAGATCTCCTGACATAGCGTAGCGCAAAATGTCCGGTTTTGGCGTCAATCAGGGAGCCTGCGGAACAGCCGTGGCGTTGCTGCGCTCGACTGGGGAGCCGGGGAAGGCAAGCCCGATACGTGGTGGCTGACGCACCGAGAAGCGAACCCGCAGGCGAGAGCCGGGGAAGATTGTCGCTGTTTGGTCGAGCTTCTCACAGAGGGCCTGAGCGGCGAGCGTTCGGTGTGGGGAGCTGAGCGGTGCCAAGGTGATATGCAACTCACTATCGGAGACACGAATGTCGCCTGTAGCGGCGAACAGCTCGTGGAGCAGGGTTCGCCCCTCTTGATCGACACGGGCGTAGTGAGGTCGTAGTAGCATCACCAGATCGCTCTCGGCCTGATAGGCGACCATCTTGATGATGTCGGTCAGGTGCTTGCGTTCCGTGGCAAGCTTGACCACGGCCCGCTCGCTGAGGTCTCGGACCTCGACGCGCTTAGCAACATCGCGGCGCTGCTCGAAGAGCCGCGCGACACGAGCGCGGGCCGTGCGCAGCCGCTTGCCGAGCGTGCCATGAGCGATCTTGAAGCCTCGCATGGTCGGCCGGCGCTGCTCGGCATTGTCCGCGGCGGCGGCGCCGTATTCGCGTTCGAGCTTGGCGAGATCGGCGCGCGCAGCACGGACCTCCTTATCCAAAGCACGGCGCTCGGGATTGGGAATGGAGCGGGTCGGGTCCTCTGGCTCGATCCGGTAATCGACGAGTGCATCGAGCAGGAACTCTTCTCGCATGTACTTGAAGAAGTTCTCCTGTCGCCAGCGTTCGAACATGCGGTAGGCGACCTCGATGTCACGCAGGTCGCATCGGCTTGTGATCACGTGCGTCTGATGGCCATTGTCGCACAGACGGGAAACTTGCCGCAGGCGCAGCTTGCCTTTGAGGAAGCGCACGGGCTGGTCGTGCAGAAGATAGTCCACCCAGCACCCATCGAGTTCGGCGTGACGCCGGATGAACCGCCGCTCATGGATGCGGCGGCACCGGCCCTTGCGATAGGTCAGCAAGTCGAAGCCATCCTTGATCACCGCGGCGAACAACTTCGGGCTCCAGCCGCCGCGGTCGAAGACGATGGTGACCCGTCGTTCGCCGACCAGGTCGCGCACTTCGCGAAGCAGCCGGGGCAAGGCCTTCGTCAACGCGGCGTCGACCTCCCCGGTCATCACGAGCAACGGGTCGCCGGAGCGGTCGTTGATCCAGTAGTCGGTACTGGCTGGCATGGCCAGATGGCGGCGCGCCACGTAAGCCTTTGATGCGATGGCGCGTTGGCCGTGATAGGCGCGCACGTGGCCGTCAACGTACAAAAACCCCATGAGATGTCCGCGCTGATCGACACGCAGACGCGCCAGCTCCGCGCCCAGCTGCTCGGCGCAATGGTGTGCCGCCAAGCGGGTGAGCCGGCGCCGCAGCGTCTTCACCTCCGGCGCTCGGTCGAGCCCGAGGAGCCTGCCGAACGCCGCCGGGTCGCGTTCTTTGAGATGCTCGGGCCGCTTGATGCGTAGCAGCGCCATGAGCAGGAGCGTCAGCAAGGTCGTGCGCAGGCCATAGAAGGCCGGACCGATCTCACCGTAGAGTTTGCGACTGATCCGAAACAACCCGCTCTCGACCAGACACGGGAGAGCGAGCAGGACGCCGACACCGGGAACCGAGGTCCCTTCGCGAAAGAGTGGTGCGGCATCGTCGAGCAGCCCCAGATGGGCAAGTTGCCGATCGAGGCTGCGATCGCTCGCGTCGCGGTCGAGGCTCATTGGCACCGGTTCGGCGTCGTCCGCAGACGCGCTGATTGGATCGCCGGCGCGATCCTTCGCTGATGGCGCGGAGCCATCCGCATCATCGTTGGTCGACTTTGCAGGCACGCCAGCCGCCGGCGGGGCGGCCGCCGTCGCTGCGGTCGTCATCCCGACGAACGCAAGCTGCGCGCTCTCGGCCGGCTTTGAAGCTCCAACCAGCTTGCGAATCGCCTTCTCGCTCACCCCCAGCCGGTGCGCGACGGCCCGGTTGCTCATCCCCTGGCTTTTCAGCAGCTCGATGCTGCGCAGACGTTGCCCGGAGATCCGTCGCCGACCGCGACGCCAGCCTTCCTCGCGACCGAGCGCCGCCATCCCACCCTGCACATAGCGCGCTTGGTGGCGCCGCACGGTGCGCACCGATCGGCCAAACGCCCGCGCCACATCCATT
>DATJZQ010000079.1:0-29727 GCA_035499005.1 Burkholderiales bacterium
AACGTGCCGGACGAGCTGCGCGAGCGTGCCTTCAGCGTGGATATCCCCTTCAAGTTTTCGCTGAAGAACCGCGAGCAGCAGTAATCCTGGTCAGGGAAATGCCGGACGCACTTTTCCCGCCGCTCGAACCGTACGCGTCCGGCTGGTTGGACGGCGACGGGCACCGGATCTGGCACGAGCAGAGCGGAAATCCGCGCGGCGTGCCGGTGATCTTCCTGCACGGCGGGCCGGGCAGCAGCACCAATCCTGACCACCGCCGCTTCTTCGATCCCGCCCACTATCGCATCGTGCTGACGGATCAGCGCGGTTGCGGCCGCTCCACACCCACCGGTGAGGTCCGCGCCAACACCACGGCACACCTAGTGAGCGACATCGAGAGACTGCGCGCCGAGCTGCGCGTGGAACGCTGGCTGTTGTTCGGCGGCAGCTGGGGCAGCACGCTCGCGCTTGCTTACGCTGAGCAGTATCGCGCGGCGGTCAGCGGCCTGGTGCTGCGTGGGCTGTTCCTTGGCTCCGACGACGAGGTGGAGTGGTTTGCGCTGGGCCTGCGCCGCTTCCTGCCAGAGGCGTGGAGCGCCTTCGCCGCCGGTGCCGAAGATCAATCCTGCGCTGCGTTGCTACGCCATTTCCATGAGCAGGTGATGCAGGGCGACGCTGCGGCAGCGGCGCGCTGGAACGCCTGGGAATCGGCGGTGATGGCTGTGGGAGAGGTACCCTCCAGCGCAGCAGGAATACCACCGCCGCCTGTGGCGCGCGTTCGCATTCAGCTGCACTACCTCGTGAACAGCTGCTTCCTCGCCCCCGGGCAGCTGTTGCGCGGGCTGGAGCGCTTGCGCACGCTGCCGGCGATTCTGGTTCAGGGCCGCCGCGATCTGGCTTGCCCGCCGGGCACCGCGTACACTGTGGCGCGGCAATGGCCTGAAGCGCAGCTGCGCATGGTGGAGGAGGCGGGCCATTCCTCGATGCATCCCGCCATGGCCCGCGCCCTTGTTCAGGCCACCCAAGACATGAAAGAGTTGGTTCCGCTTAGATGAGCCTGCGCTTTCGCATCAACCTCATCATCACGGTGGTGACCGTCCTATTCTCCCTGGTGATGGCCAAGGTCGTGGTCGACGATATGCGCAGCTCCATCCGCGAGGAGATGGAGGCGGGCACCAAGGTCACGTTGCAGTTGATGTCCGCGGTCCTGTACGGCAGCCAGTTGGTCCCTCGGAAGGAACCGTTCGCTGTTCTGCTGCCCTTTCTGCAGAGCCTGGGGCGCGTGCGGGCGCACGAGATCCGGCTGTATGCCAACGACGGGACCCTGGTATACACCTCTCCGCCGCCGATGTACAAGGCCGGCCGGGCCGCGCCGGCCTGGTTCTCGCGCGTGGTGTCGCCCGACCTGCGCGAACAGGAGCTCAAGGTCGAGGGAGGCCGCATTCTAGTGACGCCGGACGCCTCGCGCGCGGTGCTCGACGCGTGGGACGACATGCGAAACCTGATAGGCTTGGTGGTGGGCTTCCTGCTGCTGGTCAACGCAGCGGTCTTCTGGCTGCTTGGGCGGGCGCTCCGGCCGGTGGCTCCGATCCTGCGCGGCCTGTCGGAGATGGAGCGCGGCCGGCTCGGTACCCGCCTGCCGGCGTTCTCGCTGCGCGAGTTCGATTCCATCAGCCACACCTTCAACCGCATGGCGCAGACGCTGGAGGAGAGCCATGCGGAGAACATGCGTCTCGCGCTGGTCGCAAAACAGTCGACCGACGCGATCATGGTGCACGACCTCGAGGGAAACATTTCTTTCTGGAATCCCGCGGCGGAGCGGCTGTTCGGCTACAAGCCCGAGCAGATCGTCGGGCGCTCCGCCACCATGCTCACGCCGTCGGGCCTAGAGGCAGAGGTGGCCGGCAACCTGCAGACGATCCGCGCCCGGCGCGTGGTGGACAACGTCGAGACCCGGCGCCTCACTCGCGATGGCCGCGTGGTGGATGTGGCGTTGTCCGCAGCGCCGATGATCGACCCGAGCAGCGGCGAAGTGATCGGCGAGATCTGCAGCATGCGCGACATCACGGACCGCAAGCGGGCGCAGGAAACCGAGAAGCAGCTGGAGCAGAACCGGCAGCTCACCCGCGTGATCCAGACCCACCTCGAGGAGGAGCGCCGATCGATCGCGCGCGAGCTGCACGACGAGCTGGGGCAATCGGTCACGGCCATCAAGACGATCGGAGCCGCCATCGCCAACCGCACGCAGAGCGGGGCTCCCGACATCCACCGCAGCGCGCAGACCATCGTAGAGGTGGCGGGCCGGATCTACGACGCGGTCCACGGCATCATCCGCCAGCTCCGCCCGAGCGCTCTGGACAATCTCGGCCTGCAAGAGGCGGTGGAGGACATGGTCAACACCTGGCGCGAGCGCCATCCGGAAATCACCTGTCATCTGGCGATGACGGGCGAGCTCGCGGATCTCGGCGAGACCGTCAACATCACGGCCTATCGCCTGATCCAGGAATGCCTGACCAACGTTCTGCGGCACGCGGACGCGAGTCGCGTGGAGATCGAGCTGCGCCGCGAGGCCGGCGCGATCAGGGTGAGCGTAGCCGATAACGGCAAGGGTCTCGCCGAGGGCCACGAGGCGGACCGCGCACGCTTCGGTTTGATGGGCATCCGCGAGCGGGTGCAGGCGCTGCGCGGGGAATTCGAGCTCGAATCGCTGCCGGGCGAAGGCTTGAAGGTGAGCGCTACGATTCCGATGACGCCGCCCGCCCAGGGCGAGATGACGGCTTCCAGGCTGAAGGCGCTGGCGAAATGACGAGTCCGGTCCGCGTCATGCTGGTGGACGATCACGCAGTCGTTCGCATGGGCTTCCGGCTCCTGCTCGAGGGCGCGCCGGACATCAAGGTCGCGGCGGAGGCGCAAAGCGGGGAGGAAGCGGTGCGCTTGTTCGCCGAGGGGAAGCCGGATGTCGTCGTAATGGACATCTCGATGCCGGGGATCGGCGGCCTGGAAGCCATCGACCGCATCCTGGCTCGCGATCCGCAAGCTCGCATCCTGGTGCTGTCGGCCCACGAGGACGCCATGCACGCCAGGCGCGTGCTGAAGGCTGGCGTCGCGGGCTATCTCACCAAGCGCAGCGCGGCCGAGGCGTTGATCCAGGCCATCCGGCAGGTGGCGAACGGCAAGACCTACATCGAACCCTCGGTGGCCCAGCAACTGGCCCTCCAGCAGCTGGGGGGATCCAAGAGCCCGGTCGACATGCTGAGCGAGAAGGAATTCAAGGTCTTTCTCGCCCTGGCCACGGGCAAGTCGGTGGCCGAGATCGCTGAAACCATGTCGCTCAGCCCCCGCACCGTTGGGACCCATCTATATAATATTAAACAGAAATTGGGGGCGTCGAACTCGGCCGAGCTGGCCATCATCGCGATCCGGGCTGGCTTGGTCGAGCCTTGAGCTTCGCGCGCCGAATCTAATGAAAATCATGAGGCGCATTTCAATTATTTCCGCTGGTTCGTTGGCGCCCCCTTGCCGACAATGGCATCGGCATCAGAGGGAACACCTCCCAGGTGAGTCGAAACGGACCAGACCCGCAACCAAGGAGAATGACCATGTGGAACAAGCCTGAATTCACCGAAATGCGCTTCGGCTTCGAAGTGACGATGTACATCTACAATCGCTGACCGAATTCGCTTGACCAAAGAGGCTGCCTGCGGGCAGCCTTTTTTTTGCCTGCGATCGTCCCGGGAATCCACGCGAACGGGCGCATTGCCATCGCTGCGTCGCGGTGTAACATACGTCGCTTTCGCGCATAGGGGGGGAAATGGCAGACAACATCGGCGTGCAACGCTACGACCGCGTCGCCATCGCGCTGCACTGGCTCGTGGCGCTGGGGGTGTTCGTCATGATCGGGCTCGGCTGGTACATGGTGGACATCCCGAAGAACACGCCGCCGCGCGGGTTCTTCTACAACCTGCACAAGTCCATCGGCTTGACGGTGGGACTCATCGTGCTGATCCGCGTCTGGTGGCGCTGGAACCACAAGCCTCCGTCGCTGCCGACCGGTACAGCAGGCTGGGTGGTTAATGCCTCACGCCTGAGCCATGGCCTGCTATACGCCTTGCTGGTCCTGATGCCGGTGGCCGGCTTCACGGCTTCCAACTTCACCAAGTACGGCGTCACCTACTTCGGGCTGTTCAAGATCGGCCCCTGGTTCCCTGAGAACAAGGTGTTGTACGAGCTGTTTCAGGGCATCCACCACGCCGCCTCCGAGGTGCTGGTGATCGTCATCTGCATTCACATCGCAGGCGCCTTGAAGCACCTGCTGATCGACCGGGACGGGGTATTTTTCCGGATGCTGCCGGGGCGGTCGGCGTAGCTTGCCGGCGCGGCCTTCAGACCTTGCGGCGTGAGCTCAGGCGCGCCGGCTCCCGCGCAGGTACGCGAAGCCGACAACGATGATCGTCACCAGGGCGAGCTGCAGCGCGAGGCCCTGCAGGTTCGGGTAGATTCCCAGCAACGGGATCGAAGGAAAGTCGACGCGGCTCGCGGCAAGCTTGCCGGCCTCCTGCAGCGCGGCGATGCCTTGTCCCGCGAACACCACAGCCATCACGGCGAGCAGCACCGAGCTTGCAGCGAAGAACAAGCCGAGCGGGAGGCGCACGCTGAAGCGCGCGATCAGCCAGGCGAGGATTACCAGCGCGCCCATACCGAGGCCGAATCCGGCCAGCACCGCAGTCTGTCCGCTGCCCTCCGATTGCACCCACAGGGCTTGATAGAACAGCACGGTCTCAAACACCTCACGATACACGGCCAGGAACGAAACCAGCGCGATGCTGAACAGCGCACCGCGGCTGAGGGCGCTGTTCATGCGGGCCCGGATGAATTCGCTCCAGCGTGCGGCGTTGGCTTTGCTGTGCAGCCAGAAGCCGACGTACAGGAGCAGCCCGGCTGCAATCAGGGCGGTGACGCCTTCGGTCACTTCGCGGTGCGCGCCGCTGATGACGATCAGCTTGCTCGAAACGACCCAGGTCAGTGCACCGAGGAGCAGCGCGGCGACCCAGCCCGCGTGCAGCCAGGGGAGGCTCTCCCGGCGGTTGGTGCGCACCAGAAACGCGGCCATCGCCGCCAACACGAGGATGGCCTCCAGACCCTCGCGCAGGATGATGATGAGGGAGCTCAGGAAGTTCGCGGTCGGCGAAGCTGCCGGGCCGGAGAGCTGCTGCTCGGCCTGGTCGAGCAGTGCGAGCGCCGCCTGGTAGTCCGATTCCACTTCAGCGAGCGGCCGGCCGGCTTTGATGGCGTTGCGGTAGCCCATCATGGCCGCTTCCGTGCGGGTGCGCAGCGCGCGGTCGCGATTGTCCAGGCTGGCTTCGGTCAGCTCGAAGCCCTCAAGATAGGCGGTGACTGCGAGGCTATACGCTTGGTCCGCGTTGCCGGCTCGATAGGCTGCGAGGCTGCGCCCGAGCGCGGCGACGCTGAACGCGATCGGCGAGCGGGTGGAGGCTTCCAGCCGTGCAGGCTCATGCCGCAGAAAGGCGAGGATGGCATCGGCATCCCCCCCTTGCCGCTGCGCCTCGACCGGGGTCATGGTGACGAGCGCGGGAAGCCCGCTGAAGAGCTTGCGTCCCTCCCCGCGCTGCCACGCCTGGCCACCGCGCGCGCGCTGCGCGTCGCTCGCCGCAAACTGGCTCACGTAGAACGCGAGCTTCCAGCGCTCCTCAGCACTGAGATCGGCGAACGGGGCCATCGGCGTCCCCTGCACGCCAAGGGTGATGGCGTTGAACAGCGCGAAGACGCTGCGTGCCGACTGGCGCTTTGCATCTTGGAAATTGGTCGGCGCCGGATTCAGCGTCGAAGCCTGCGGCCCGGCCCCGTCTCCTTTCAGCCCGTGACACGCGGCGCAGCGTGCGGCGTAGAGCGCTGCGGCGTGACTCAAGTCGGGCGCTTGCTTCGGCGCGACCGGGATGCCGAACGCTGCGATCAGATCGCTCTGCAGCGCATGGGCAGCGGCGACTACGCGCGCCCCATCGGCTTTGGCCCGGATCAGCGCAAGCAGCTCCTCGGCTTGACTCGTTTGCGCCGCGCGTTTCGAGCCCTCCGGCAATGCCTCGATCAT
This sequence comes from Burkholderiales bacterium, assembly GCA_035499005.1. GTDB lineage: Bacteria > Pseudomonadota > Gammaproteobacteria > Burkholderiales > SHXO01 > SHXO01. Next base: position 6,086 of record DATJZQ010000079.1, read on the forward strand.
TTCCCTGATCTGGCCCGCGAACTCGACCTGCTCGGCGTATTCGCTCTGGTCCAGCACCTTGCCGGCCTGGACGAACTGTGGATATTCGACCGCGACGTATTCGAGGAGGTGATGAATGGTCTGCAGCTTGCGCTCAGGTCCTTCCGCGTCCACCCCGAGCGCGCTGAAGGGCAGAGCGAGGAAGAGCAACAGCGCGATCCAGCGTGGGTGGACGGGCATTTCCGCTACTTACGCTACTTGGAGGTGGCCTGCTTCTTGAATGCGAATTATAAGCATTGTGCCTACGCCTGTCCGTTCAGTACCATCCAGGCGGTGGCAGGTTAGGGTGCCGCCAGCGAGGCCGATCTGACTCAGGTCAAATCGTGACGTGATTGGTATTGACAATCATTCGCATTGTGATTTACGATCGCCCTTGGAGTGACGCGATCCATGTACATCTGCATCTGCCATGCGGTGACCGAACAGCAGATCCGCGACGCGGTACGCGAAGGCGCAGCCACCGTCGGTGAGCTCGGGGCGAGACTCGGCGTTTCGTCCGGCTGCGGCTGCTGCCGGCCGTTGGCAACAGAAGTCCTCGAGCAGACGCTGGAGCTCGCCCGCCTCCCCGAAAACCGCGCCGCCGCCTGAGTCAACGGCGGGCCGCCCGCTTCATCCCCTTTCCGTTCCGAAACGCGTTGGCTGCCGGCACGCGCGGCTATAATTGCCGCGCCCGTTTCGCATGGAGCCGACATGAAGACCGATCCCAAGGTCCTCGAGTACCTGAACCGCGTGCTGACCAACGAGCTGACCGCGATCAATCAGTATTTTCTGCACGCGCGCATGTTCCGCAACTGGGGGCTCAAAAAGCTCGACGAATACGAGTACCACGAGTCGGTCGACGAGATGAAGCACGCGGACAAGCTCGTCAACCGCATCCTGTTCCTGGAGGGCCTCCCCAACCTTCAGCAGCTGAACAAGCTGTACATCGGCGAGGATGCGCCCGATGCCCTCAAGTGCGACCTGCGCATGGAGATGGAGGCGATTCCGCTCTTGCGCGAGGCGATTGCCTATTGCGAATCGTGCAGCGACTACATCAGCCGCGAGCTGCTCGAGGACATCCTCGACGGTGAAGAGGAGCACGTGGACTGGCTCGAGACGCAGCTCGGACTGATCGCCAAAGTCGGCCTCCACAACTACCTGCAATCGCAGATGTAATCGGCCGGCCGGTCGAGCCTCTGTCTCAATGCCCTCACGCGCGGCTTTCCACGCTGCAATGAGGCGCAGCTGCGCCGTTTGTCTGCTCGCGAGTTTCGCGTTGTTGGCGGGCTGCGCCGGCGGGGGTGCAGCCAAGCCTGCTCCGTCAAAGCCCGAGATTCCGCAGATCGAGGCTCCGCATCCCCCCGTTGCTCCGGCACCTGCCCCCGAAATCAAAATTCCGCCGCCGCGCATCGCGCTGGTGCTGGGCGGCGGCGCCGCTCGCGGCTTCGCCCACATCGGCGTGATCAAGGCGCTCGAAGCGCAGGGCATACAACCCGACATCGTGGTCGGCACCAGCGCCGGGAGCGTGGTCGGTGCGCTGTACGCAGGTGGCAATGATGGTTTCGCGCTGCAGCGCATCGCGCTCGATCTGAACGAATCGATGTTCAGCGATTGGTCACTCGCCGGACGCGGCTTCCTCAAAGGCGAAGCGCTGCAGGATTTCGTCAACAAAGCCGTGCACAACCGGCCATTGGACAAGCTCAACCGCACCATTGCTGTGATCGCAACTGATCTGCAAAGCGGCGAACCGGTGGCGTTCCAGCGCGGTGATACCGGTATGGCGGTGCGCGCGTCGAGCGCGGTGCCGGGAGTGTTTCTGCCAGTACGGATCAGCGGGCGCGACTACGTGGACGGCGGGCTGGTGAGCCCGATTCCGGTGAAGACCGCGCGCCGCCTGGGCGCCGACATCGTGATTGCGTCGGACATCTCCGCCAAGCCCACGCTAAAGCCTGTCGAGGGCACGGTCGACGTGCTGCTGCAGACTTTCACCATCATGGGCAATGCACTGGCGACCGAGGAGCTGCTGCAGGCGGATGTGGTGATCAGGCCGGACGTGAGCAAGCTCAACGCCACCGACTTTCAGAGCCGTCATCTCGCCATTCTGGAAGGTGAGCAAGCAGGGCAGGCGGCCATCCCGCAATTGCGGCAGAAGTTGGCCGAACGCGAAGCGCGCCTGCGCGCGACACTCACCGTGCCGCCGCCCGCGGAGATGGGCTCTACGCCCGCAGGTGTTCCGGAGACTCGCTAGTCGGATGCGACGACGCGCGGCCTAGAAGCGCACGTCGGCGCCGATCAGCACGGAATCGGACGCAGGTGGGCCCAGGGGTGCTGAGGGTCGCCCGAGATGCTCCGACTGCACGCGCAGTTCCACGTTGCTCCGGACCTGCGCGGACAGGCCGACGCCGTAGACTTTCCCGCCGTTCGTTACATCCGACAAAGAGGGATTGCCGGCGGTGAAGGACGAAGGCGCGTAGTTCAGACCAACCTTGCCAAGCAGATTGACCGAGTCGCTGAGGGGCAGCCTGCTCACGCCCGCCACACTGATCGTCTCGGTACCCGCGGCGAGCGCCGAAGCGCCGGTCCGGTTTTGCGTCGCCTCCAGCGCAAACCCGGGGCCGAAGCGGTAGCCTCCGAAGATGCGCTCGCTTTGCAGGCGCGTAGCATCAGAGGTCAGCGCGGCGCTGCCCGGTTCGAGGGCGAGCTGTGCCTGGTCTTTGGGAGCCGCAGTGGGAGCACCGGAGGTCGAGATTCGTCCGCTGTAGAAACCAGTATCGTCGGCGTGGCTTGCCAGTGGGAGAGCCAGAGCGACAGCGACGGCGCCCAGCACGGCCCGCCAGCACAGGAGTTTGGTTTTCTCTGATCCGGTATTCATGTTCATCACCCGCACTCCGACACGTCTCCGAGCTTAGCTGGGGCCGCTTACACCAGAATTCCGAGCTCGACTCGCGAGGTTACAGGTGTAACCGTGGCAGTCCCGCGTCCCTTCAAACGAATGAGACGCGGTCTGCCGGCTAGAGTTCACCTCGCTTCTCACTCTTGGAGCCCTGAACGTGGTGGAGGCGGCGGGAATCGAACCCGCGTCCGCAAGCCCTCTACAGTCAGCTCTACATGTTTAGCCAGGTCGTTTGATTTAACCGCACACCCGCCGGGCCGGCAGGCTGGTGCTTGGCGAGTTACCTAGCGATTTAGCGCCGGGCAAAGTAACCCTGCACGGCGCGATCTCATGTGCATGACTCTGCGTTCGTCACCCTTGCGGGATCGGATCCGGCGCATGAGCACACCGGGAGCAGAGTCCAGCCGGTATTAGGCGGCTAGAGCGTAGTTGTCGTCGTTGGCGACTATAAGATTTCCAGCGGATTTACAAGGTAACTGGACCTTGACATGCACTGCGCTGCTTCGCGACCCACGTCGAAACCAGATCGCCCCCATTCGGAAATCCGCGCCATCGGCGCAAGTCGCGATCGACTCTGCCGGCAGCTGTCCGAACATTTTAAATTGTCTCATAGCTGCGGGCGGTTAGAGCAGATTCAAGAGCTCCAGCGGGTGCTCGATGTAGGCGTCTGCGCCCCACTCACGCGGCGGCTTGCCGTCGCCGAGGTAGCCGTATAGCGCGACCACCGGTGTCATGCCTGCTGCGTGGCTTGCCTGGACATCGCGTTCATCATCGCCGACGTAGCAGCACTGTGCAGGGTCGCAGCCCAGCCGGCGGCTCGCTTCGAACAGCGGATCCGGGTGCGGCTTGGCGCGCGACACGGTGTCGCCGCCGACCACGCAGCCCGCGCGCCCGCTCAGGCCCAGCGCCTGTATCAGCGGAACAGTAAAGCGTTCCAACTTGTTGGTGACTATGCCCCAGAGCAGGCTGCGCTGTTCCAGCCCGTCGAGAAGCTCGGGCATCCCGGGGAACAGCCGCGTCTCTCGGAACAGATTGTGTTCGTATAGCGCGAGGAACTCGTCGCGCAACGCCAGGTACTCGGGGTCTCCAGTCTCGAGGCCGAACCCGGCGCGCAGCATGCCGCGAGCACCGTGCGAAACATGCGGGCGCAGCGCGCTCACCGGCAGCTCCGGCCGGCCGTGACCGCGCAGCTGCAGGTTGAGGACATACGCCAGATCGGGCGCCGTGTCCGCGAGCGTCCCGTCCAGATCGAAGAGCACCGCGCGCGAGGCGAGCGCTGCGGCCGAGTTGCTCATGCGGCGCGGACGCGCAGGATGTAGTTCACGGCGCTGTCCGGGGTGAGCGAGTAGATGCGCGTGAACGGGCTGTAGCTCATGCCGATGATCGCTTCCACCTCGAGGCGCGCCTGGCGGCACCATGCGGACAGCTCGGACGGCCGGATCAGCTTGGCGTACTCGTGCGTACCGCGCGGCAGCAGATGGAGCAGGTACTCCGCTCCCACGATCGCGAACAGGAACGCCTTGAGGTTGCGGTTGATGGTGGCGAAGAACGCCAGCCCGCCGGGTTTGAGGAGCTGCGCGCAGGCCTGCACCTGGCTCGCCGGGTCGGGCACGTGCTCGAGTACTTCCATGCAGGTGACAACGTCGAAACCGTGCGGCTCCCTTTGCGCCAGGTCCTCGGCGGCTATGTTGAGGTATTCGACGCGGTGACCGCTCTCCGCGAGGTGCAGCTGCGCGACTTTCAGTGCCGGCTCGGACAGATCGATCCCGGTCACCTCCGCGCCGCAAGCCGCCATCGCCTCGGACAAGATGCCGCCGCCGCAGCCGACATCGAGCACGCGCTTGCCGCGCAGCGCGGCGGCATCGTCGATCCATTTCAGCCGCAGTGGATTGATGTCGTGCAGCGGTTTGAACTCGCTGGCAGGATCCCACCAGCGATGCGCGAGCTGGCTGAACTTCTCCAACTCTTCCGGATCGACGTTGACGCTCAAGATTGCTCCGCGATGCGCGCTTGCCAGCCACGCGCTTTGGCGCGCAATTGCCCTGGATCGAGGCCGGTCAAGTGCCCATCCTGCAGTTGCGGCCGGCCCGCGACCCATACATGCGACACATCCTCGCGGCCCGCTGCGTACACCAGGTGCGACAGCGGGTGGTACACGGGCGCGAGCCCGGTGGTGTCCAGGTTGACCGCACAAAGGTCGGCCAGCTTGCCTGACACGATGGATCCGATGTGCTGCTCGAGTCCGAGCGCGCGCGCAGCGCCGAGGGTTGCCATGTACAGCGCGGTCTCGGCAGGCACACTGTCGGCGCGGCCCGATTGCGCTTTCGCCAGCAGCGCGGCGATGCGCATTTCCTCGAACAGGTCCAGCCGATTGTTGCTCGCCGCGCCGTCGGTGCCCAGCCCCGTGTTGAGTCCGCGCTCCACGAAGCGGGCGAGTGGCGCTATGCCGCTGGCAAGCTTGAGATTGGAGGACGGACAGTGCGCCGCGCTCGCGCCTTGCGCCGCCAGCAGATCGATCTCCTGCTCGAGGAGGTGGACCGCGTGCACGGCGATCAAGCCCGGTCCCAGCAGGCCGAGGCGATGCAACCGCTCGAGCGGCCTGACGCCGTAGCGGGTGAGGCTCTCGCGGATCTCGTCCTGCGTTTCATGCAGGTGCAGGTGGATAGGAACCTCCAGCTCGGCTGCGTAGGTGCGGATCTGCTCGAAGCTGCGGTCGCTTACCGTATAGGGCGCGTGGGGGGCCAGACAAAAGGACAGCAGCGCCTCGCCGCGGAAGCGGTCGCGCGCCGCCAACCCCTTGCGCAGGTAATCCTGCGCGTCCGTCGCGTACCCGGTGGGGAACTCGATGCAGATCATGCCGATTGCAGCCCGCATCCCTGCGTCCAGCGCGGCGCGTGCAGCTTGCTCGGGGTAGAAGTACATGTCGTTGAAGCACGTCACACCGCCGCGCAGCATCTCGGCGCAGGCGAGCAACGTGCCGTCGTAGACGAAATCCGGCGAGACGTGTTTCCCCTCGGCCGGCCAGATGTGCTCGTTCAGCCACTGCATCAGCGGCAGATCGTCGGCGAGCCCGCGCATCAGCGTCATCGCCGCGTGCGTATGCAGATTGATGAGGCCGGGCACCAGCACGTGGAAAGGCAGGTCCACCGCCTGTTTGCAGGCGTAGCGGTTGCGCACGTCTGCGGTCGGCGTGAGCGCCAGGATGCGGCCATCGCGCACCACCACGGCATGCTGCTCGAGCACGGTACCCGCCGGCTCGACCGGCACTACCCAGCGGGCACTGATCATCAGGTCTGCATTTTCTGGCACGAGTGTGATCTAGAGCCTATCTCATAATCGGTCGCGCGATGCGTTGCGGCCAGAACAGGATGGCCGCAAGGCGCGAGGTGCAGTCAATACACGGGCTATTGACAAGCCAAGTAACGCAGCGGACGCCTGTTCTGGCCGCAACCCGAAGGGATGGGACGAGTTTTCGCGCCCGGCGTTGTTGCTCGCTCCTCGTTTGGACCGGCCAAACGTCGTCGCTCGCGCCTAGCCGGTCATCGAAAATCGTCTCCATCGCACGCGTGAACGGTTATGAGATAGGTTCTAGCTGGTGGACAAAAAAGCCCTGCAGCTGCAGGGCTCAGCCACATCCATAAATATGGGTAACGTTACTCTTGCGCGGTGACTGTGATTTCGACCCGGCGGTTGGGCTGCAGGCAGGCGATCAGCTTCTGCTTGCGCAGCCCTCCGCAACTCCTGTAGCTCGCATAGTCTTCGGTCTTGCCACGCCCTTCGGTCTTGATCCTGTCCGGCGGGATCCCCTTGCTGACCAGGTAGCGCTTCACCGCCGCGGCACGTCGTTCCGACAAGCGCTGGTTGTACTTTTCGCTGCCGATCGGGTCGGCAAATCCTACCGCGATGACTTCGCCGTACCCGACGCCCTCGAGCTTGGTTATGAGCTCATCCAGGTTGTGGCGCGAGTCGGGGCGAATCGAATACCTGTCGAAGTCGAACAGTGAATCAGCTTCCACACTGATCGTCAGGGGCAGCATCGCATTTTGTGCCGGCTTCGCCGGCTCAGCCTGCGCCACCGCTTCGTCGGTGAACGCTTCCGCCGCCGCAGGCTCCTCCGGCGCGGCTTCCGCCACCTCGTCCTTGAAGACGGGCGGCGGGCTCACCTCTTCCTGCGCGGGAGCCGCCTCGTCGCTGAATTGTTGTTGGGTAACTATGTCCTCTTCTCGCGCGGGAGCTTCGTCGCTGAACTGTTCCAGGGCGGCAACGCTGTCATCGGGCGCGGGCGCTTCGTCGTCGGTGAAGCGCTGCGGCGGGACGTCGTCTTCATCCATCGCCGGTCCTTCGTCCGCGAAGCGCTCCGGCGCGACGCTGGTTTCGTCGTGTGCGGGTTGCTCCTCGACGAACGGCTGCTGCGCAACCGGCTCCTCCTCAGTTGCGGGAGCACTCGAATCGGTGAACTGCTGCGGCACCGGTTCCTCTGCTGCGGGCACAGGTGCTTCCTCCGCGTAGGTTTCCGGCGCAACGGGGTCCTCTTGTGCCCCGGCACTCCCTTCATCCTTGAACGCGGCCGGTGCCGCTGCTTCCGCCTCTGCCTGCGTGGTGGGCTGAGCGGGCGCCTCGGGTGCCGCCGCCGGTTGGCTGACTGGAGGCGGCGCCTGCATGGGCGGGGCGGTCTGAGCAGCCCCGCGCGTCTGCGCTTTCGTTGTGCATCCGGCTAGCACGGCTGCGAACACGATCGGCGTGAGGTTGATCACCGCCGTGCGCAGCGCGGCGCCCGTCGAGCCGCTGGAAAGGGTGGAAGCGCGGTCTCCCATGTGGTGGTTCTCCTCAGTAGTCCGCGGAGGCGAGCGTCGCGCATCATATAGCACATGCTGTCCGGGCGCACCGCTGCCGGACACCGCTGACAGCCTCCTCCGGGCGCCTCGGCGATGGGGCATCCGCATGATAAAATTGTTCGTTTGTTGACGCCTCCACCATTTATCTTGCCGACGCACCCGATGGTTGCCCGCGCGGCGTGGGCGCTGCGGCGCGCGCTGCCAGGCTGATCCCGCCTCGGCGCGGCCTTCTGACACGATGGATCAATTCGCGAAAGAGACACTGCCGGTAAGCCTCGAAGAGGAGATGCGGCGCTCCTACCTCGATTACGCGATGAGCGTGATCGTCGGGCGTGCGCTGCCCGATGTCCGCGATGGGCTGAAGCCGGTGCATCGGCGCGTGCTGTACGCGATGCACGAGGCGAACAACGTGTGGAACCGGCCGTATGTGAAGTGCGCGCGCATCGTGGGCGAGGTGCTAGGCAAGTACCATCCGCACGGCGATGCTGCGACGTACGAGGCGCTGGTGCGCATGGCGCAGGATTTCTCCATGCGCTACATGCTCATCGACGGGCAGGGGAACTTCGGGTCGGTGGACGGCGATTCTCCGGCAGCGTACCGCTACACCGAGTGCCGCATGTCCCGCATCGCGTCTCAGATGCTGGAGGACATCGACAAGGAGACCGTCGATTTCGTTCCCAACTACGACGGCAAGGAAAGCGAGCCGACTGCGCTGCCGGCGCGAATCCCCAACCTCCTGATCAACGGCTCCTCTGGAATCGCGGTGGGCATGGCCACCAACATTCCCCCGCACAATCTGCGCGAGGTCGTGGACGGCTGCCTGGCGCTGCTCGGCAATCCTGACCTGACCGTAGACGACCTCATCGCTCATATCCCGGCGCCCGATTTCCCCACCTCCGGCATCATCTACGGCACCGAAGGAGTGAAGGAGGGCTACCGGACGGGGCGCGGCCGTGTGTTGATCCGTGCCCGCACTCACACCGAAGAGTTGGACAAGGGCAACCGGTCGGCCATCGTGATCGATGAGCTGCCCTATCAGGTCAACAAAGCCAACCTGCTGATGCGCATCGGCGAGCTGGTGCGCGAGAAGAAGCTGGAGGGCATTGCCGAGATCCGCGACGAGTCGGACAAGTCCGGCATGCGGGTGGTGATCGAGCTCAAGCGCGGCGAGCTGCCCGAAGTGGTCCTGAATCATCTGTACAAAGAAACGCAGATGCAGGACAGCTTCGGCATGAACATGGTCGCGCTGGTGGACGGTCAGCCGAAGCTGCTCAACATCAAGGAGCTGCTGGAGGCATTCCTGCGGCACCGCCGGGAGGTGGTGACCCGCCGCACCGTGTTCGAGCTGCGCAAGGCCCGCGAACGGGGGCACATCCTCGAGGGCCTGGCGGTCGCCCTGTCCAATGTGGACCAGATCATCGAGCTGATCAAAGCCTCGCCGTCGCCGGCGGAGGCCAAGCAGAAGCTCATCGAGCGTCTGTGGCGCTCGCAACTGGTGGAGCAGATGCTGCAACGGGCCGACGCCGAACGCACTCGCCCCGAAGGTCTCGCGCGCGATGTCGGCCTGCAGAATGCCGAAAGCGATGCCGGCGCCGGTTACCGGTTGTCGGAAGCGCAGGCCCAGCGCATCCTCGAGCTGCAGTTGCAGCGCCTCACCGCGCTCGAGCAAGACAAGATCGTGGCCGAGTACAAAGAGGTGATGGAGAACATCGCCGATCTCCTCGACATCCTGGCGAGTCCGGAGCGCATCAGCGCGATCATCGGCGCGGAGCTCAAGCAGGTGCAGGAGCAGTTCGGCGACAAGCGCCGCAGCGAGATTCAGCTCAACGCCGAGGACCTGAATCTCGAGGACCTGATCGCGCCAACGGACGTAGTGGTGACGCTGTCGCACACCGGGTACATCAAGTCGCAGCCGCTCGCCGACTACCGCGCACAGAAGCGCGGCGGACGCGGCAAGCAGGCCGCGGCGACGCGGGAGGACGATTTCATCGAGCGGCTGTTCATCGCCCATACCCATGACTACATCCTGTGCTTCTCGAGCCGCGGGCGGGTGTACTGGGTGAAGGTCTACGCCGTACCGCAGGGCAGCCGGGTATCGCGCGGCAAGCCGATCAACAACCTCCTGCACCTCGAGGAGGGCGAGAAGATCAACGCCGTGCTGCCGATCAAGGCGTTCGACGACAGGCATTTCGTCTTCATGGCGACTGCCAACGGCACGGTCAAGAAGACGCCGCTCAGCGAATTCTCGCGTCCGCGCCCGAGCGGCATCATCGCGGTCGAGCTGGACGCGGGCGACTACCTGGTGGGTGTGGCTATCACCGACGGCCATTACGACGTGATGCTGTTCTCGGACGCCGGCAAGGCGGTGCGTTTCAGCGAGCAGGATGTGCGCGCGATGGGGCGCACCGCGCGCGGCGTGCGCGGGATGGCGCTCGGCATGGGCCAGCAGGTGATCTCCCTGGTGGTGGCGGAAGACGAGACACACTCGGTGCTCACCGCAACCGAGAACGGCTACGGCAAGCGCTCTCCGATCGCCGAGTACACCCGGCACGCGCGCGCCACCCAGGGCATGATCGCGATCCAGACCAGCGCGCGCAACGGCAAGGTGGTGGCGGCGAAGCTGGTGAAGCCGGAGGATCAAATCATGCTGATCACCACCGGCGGCGTGCTGATCCGCACGCGTGTGTCCGAGATCCGCGAGATGGGCCGCGCGACGCAGGGCGTGACCTTGATCAACCTCGGTCCCGAGGAAAAGCTGGCCGGCCTGGAAAAAGTCATCGAGAGCGAAGAAAACGGGACGGGCAACGGCAACGGTTCGGCCCACGCCGACGATGCCGTCGAGGGCAACGGTCAATCCGAAGGCGGCGTGGACAGCGGCCCCGACGGTGGGGGCGACGGCGAGCCGCCGCAAACCCTGCACTGAGAGAAGCGTCATGCGCGTGTACAACTTCAGCGCCGGCCCCGCGGTGCTGCCGGAGGAAGTGCTGGGCCAGGCTCGCGAAGAGATGCTCGACTGGCACGGGTCGGGCATGTCGGTGATGGAGATGAGTCATCGCGGCAAGGAATTCACCGCTATTGCGCACAGCGCGCACGCGGACCTGCGCGAGCTGCTGAACATTCCGGCCAACTACAGGGTGCTGTTCCTCCAGGGCGGAGCCGCCACGCAGTTCGCTGCCGTGCCGATGAACCTGCTGCACGGCAAGAACAAGGCGGACTACATCCATACCGGCGAATGGGCCAAGAAAGCGATCGGCGAAGCGAAGAAATATTGCACCGTCAATCTCGCCGCCAGCAGCGAGGATCGCGGCTTCACCTACGCGCCGAAGCGTGCGGCGTGGCGCCTCGATCCCGCGGCGGCTTATGTGCACTACACCGGAAACGAAACCATTGGCGGCGTCGAATTTCACTGGATCCCAGACACCGGACAGGTGCCGCTCGTCTGCGACCTGTCTTCGAGCCTGCTGTCGCGTCCCCTCGATCTGAGCAAGTTCGGCGTGATCTACGCCGGGGCGCAAAAGAATATAGGCCCGGCCGGATTGACCATCGTCATCGTGCGCGAAGATCTGATCGGCCACGCAGCGCCCACGACGCCATCCACACTGGATTACAAGGTCCAGACCGAGAATGACTCGATGTACAACACGCCGCCCACCTACGCCATCTACGTAGCCGGCCTGGTCTTCAAGTGGCTGAAAGCGAAGGGCGGCTTGAGCGGCATCGAGAAGCTCAACGTTGGCAAGGCGGGCCTGCTGTACGATCTGCTGGACGCGAGCGAGTTCTATCGCAGCCCGGTCGCCAAGGAAGACCGCTCGCGCATGAACGTCCCGTTCACCCTGCGCGAGGCCGTGCTGGACGATGCCTTCCTCAAGCAGGCCGCGCAGAACGGCCTGGTCCAGCTGAAGGGGCACCGTTCGGTGGGCGGCATGCGTGCTTCTCTCTACAACGCGATGCCGCTAGAAGGCGTCAAGGCGCTCACCGAGTTCATGCGCGACTTCGAGCGGCGCCAGGGCTGAACGCAGCTTTAGAACAGGACATGACCGACAAGCTTCACATCCTCACCCTGAACTCGGTTTCGCACGCGGGACTCAAGCTGCTGCCGCAGGAACGCTACGAGGTGAGTAGCCATGCCGACCGCCCTGATGCGATCCTGCTGCGCTCGCACGACATGCACGGGATGGCGATTCCGCCGTCGGTCAAGGCCATCGGACGGGCGGGCGCCGGAACCAACAACATTCCGGTCGAGGCCATGGGTCAGCGCGGGGTGCCCGTGTTCAACGCGCCCGGCGCGAATGCCAACGCTGTGAAGGAGCTGGTGCTGGCCGGGCTTTTGATCGCCGCCCGCAACCTGCTACCCGCCGTGCGCTTCGTCGAAGGCATCCGCGGCAGCGACGAGGCGCAGAACCGGTTGGTCGAGGAGAACAAGAAGCACTACGCGGGAATCGAGCTGCCCCATCGCACGCTCGGCATCCTCGGACTGGGCCGCGTTGGCAGCCTGGTCGCTGACGCTGCCATCAAGCTCGGCATGAATGTGCTCGGCTACGACCCGGAGATTACGGTAGACGCGGCGTGGAGCCTGCCTTCTCAGGTGCGCAGGGCGCACAGCGTGGAGGAGGTGTTCAAGGCGTGCGAGTTCATCACCGTGCATATCCCGTTGCTGCCGGCCACCCGGCATCTGGTCAATGCGGAGCGCCTGAGCCTGATGCGCAACGGCTCGGTCCTGCTCAATTTTGCGCGCGACGAGATCGTCGACGCGCGGGCGGTGGTCGACGCGCTCGCGGCCAAGCGGCTGAGGTACTACGTGTGCGACTTCCCCAATGCGCGATTCGATGGCAACCCGGCGGTGGTCGCGCTGCCCCACCTGGGCGCCTCGACCCGGGAGGCGGAGGATAACTGCGCGGTGATGGTGGTCAACCAAGTGCGCGATTATCTGGAACACGGCAACATCCGCAACGCTGTGAACTTCCCGGACGTCGTGATGGATCGGGAGTCGCCTTACCGCATCGGCATCGCCAACGCCAATGTGCCCAACATGCTCGGCCAGATCTCGACGGCGGTGGCTGCGGCCGGGCTCAACATCCACAACATGCTGAACAAGTCCAAACGGGAGATGGCTTACACGCTGGTGGACGTGGACAGCCCGGTACCAGCGGACGTGCTGAGCAGGCTCAGCGCGATCCAGGGCGTGTTGATGGTGCGCTACCTGCCGGCCTGAGGCTTGGGAGATCACTGTGACCGATCCGCTCAAGGATCTGCGCGATCGCATCGACGCCGTCGACGACGAGATCCTGCGGCTGGTGAGCGAGCGCGCGCAGCTCGCGCGGGACATCGGTGAGCTGAAGGGAGGCGGACCGATCTATCGCCCCGAGCGCGAGGCTCAGGTGGTGCAGCGCCTGCAGGAGCGGAACCCCGGGCCATTGCCGCGCGAGGCCGTGGTGCGTCTGTTCACGGAGATCATCTCGGCCTGCCGTGCGCTGGAGCAGACGCTGTCGGTCGCCTTCCTCGGGCCGCGCGGCACATTCAGCGAAGAAGCGGCGCTGAAGCACTTCGGCTCGAGCGTGCGCGGGGTGCCGTGCGCGTCGATCGACGAGGTGTTCCGCGAGGTCGAAGCGGGTCAGGCAGGCTACGGCGTGGTACCGGTCGAGAACTCGACGGACGGCGCGGTCGGGCGCAGCCTCGATCTGCTGCTCGCTACGCCGGCGAGCATCTGCGGCGAGGTCTTGCTGGCGGTACACCAATGCCTGATGAGCAAAGCGGCGGGCGGCGCACCGATCCGAAAGGTGTTTGCTCACGCGCAAAGCCTGGCGCAATGCCACGAATGGCTCAACCAGAACCTGGCGGCGGCCGAGCGCGTCGCCGTGGTGAGCAATGCGGAGGGTGCGCGCCTGGCCGCAGCCGATCCGACCAGCGCGTCGATCGGGTCGCGCGCGGCAGCAGAGTTGTATGAGCTCGACGTCGTCGCGGCCAACATCGAAGATCAACCCAACAATACGACGCGCTTCGTCGTCATCGGAGATCACACGCCAGCGCCTTGCGGGCGCGACAAGACCTCGCTCGCGATGTCCACGCTCAACCGTCCTGGCGCCATGCACGATCTGCTCGCCCCGCTCGCGCGGCACGGAGTGGACATGACCCGCATGGAATCGCGGCCATCGCGTACCGGACTATGGGAGTATGTGTTCTTCGTCGACCTGAAAGGGCATCAACAGGACGCGCACGTCGCGCACGCCCTGACTGACGTGCGCAGCCGTGCGTCGTTTCTCAAGATCCTCGGCTCCTATCCGGCCGCGCTCTAGCCGGTCCGTATGATCGACACCTGCGAGCTGTCCCCCTCCTACATCCGCGCCATCGCGCCCTATCAACCGGGGAAGCCCATTTCCGAGCTGGCCCGGGAGATGGGCCTCAGCGAGGCGGCCATCATCAAGCTTGCATCCAACGAAAATCCGCTCGGCGTAAGCCCCCTCGCGCGCAAAGCGATGGAAGCCGAGCTCGACGGCCTCGCGCGCTACCCGGACGGCAACGGCTACGAGCTGAAACGCGCGCTGGCGGCCCGCTACCGGGTGGACGCGCAATGCATCGTGCTCGGCAACGGCTCCAACGATGTGCTGGAGCTCGTCGCGCGCTGTTTCTTGTATCCCGGCGCGTCGGCGGTCATGTCGCAGCATGCGTTCGTGGTCTATCCGCTCGCCACTCAGGTCGCCGGCGCGACCAAGTTGGAGACGCTGGCCCGGGACTATGGCCATGACCTGGACGCCATGGCCGGCGCGGTGCGCGAGGATACCCGCGTAATCTGGATCGCGAACCCGAATAATCCGACCGGCACCTTCGTGCCTGCGCCGCGGCTCGAAGCGTTTCTGCGGCGCGTCCCGCGCCGCATCGTCGTCGTGCTGGACGAGGCCTACAACGAATATCTCCCGGACGCGGTGCGGACGGACAGCGTGCTTTGGCTGGCTCAATTCCCCAACCTGGTGATCACGCGCACCTTCTCCAAGGCGTACGGCCTCGCTGGGCTGCGTGTGGGGTTCGCGCTGGCGCATCCCGACGTGGCCGATCTCATGAACCGCGCGCGCCAGCCGTTCAACGTCAGCGGCCTGGCGCAGGCTGCAGCGACCGCCGCGCTCGAGGACCGCGAGTTCGTCAGGCAGAGCGCGGAGCTCAACCGTGCCGGCATGCGTCAGCTCGTCGATGGGCTGGAGCGCTTGGGCCTCGGGCATATCGAGTCCTTCGCCAATTTCGTCACCTTTCGAGCCGGCGCTGCTCCACGCGTTTACCAGCGCCTGCTGGAGCAAGGGGTGATCGTGCGGCCGATCGGTATGTACGGCCTGCCCGAGCACCTGCGGGTTACGATCGGCCTCCCGGCCGAAAACGAGCGCTTCCTGCACGCGCTGCGCGCCGCGCTGCACGCCTGACCGTTCTTCCGCGCACGTGACAGATCTCCGTTTCCGCAGACTCGCCGTGTTCGGCGTGGGCTTGATCGGCGGCTCCTTTGCCATGGCGCTGAAGCAGGCAGGGTGCGTCGAGCGCGTGGTCGGAGTGGGGCGTGGCCGAGCCAACCTGGAGCGGGCGCTGGAGCTCGGTGCTATCGACGAGGTCGCCGGCGATACGCCCTCGGCGCTGCGCGGCGCAGATCTGGTGCTCGTTGCTGTGCCGGTGCAGCAGATATCGCCTGTGCTGGCGGCGATCGCCCCGCACCTGGAAGCGGGCGCTGTCCTGACCGACGCCGGCAGCACCAAGCGCGATGCAGTGGCCGCGGCGCGCGCCAACCTGGGCCTGAAACTGATGCAGTTCGTACCCGCTCATCCAATCGCGGGCGCCGAGCTCTCGGGGGTGGACGCCGCTCGCGCGGAGCTGTTCCGCAGCCGCACCGTCGTGCTCACGCCGCTGGCTGAAACCGGCGACGAGGCACGCGTGCGCGGCGATGCCGTCTGGCGCGCCTGCGGCGCCCGCACCGTCGAGATGTCGGCCGAGCGGCACGATCAGGTCTTCGCTGCCGTGAGTCATCTGCCGCACGCGCTCGCGTTCATGCTGGTCGAGATGATCGCGAGCCGTCCCGACGCGGGCGAGCTGTTTTCCTTCGCTGGCGCGGGTTTCCGCGACTTCACCCGCATCGCTGCCAGCTCGCCCGAGATGTGGCGCGACATCTGTCTCGCCAACGGGGACGCGATCCTCGCCGAGATCCGCGCGTTCCAGGCGCGGCTTGCGACACTCGCCGCCGAGATCGAAGCGGGAGATGGCGCGGACATCGAGTTGAGCTTCGAGCTGGCGCGCGCGGCCCGCGACAAGTGGGTGCGCAGCCGCACGTAGCGGAATGCGCAGCTATCCGCGTCACCTGGACCTGGGCCCGTTGTGGCACGCGCGCGGCGTGATCCGGCTGCCCGGCTCCAAGAGCATATCCAACCGCACGCTGCTGCTGGCTGCGCTCGCCGAAGGGACCAGCGACGTCCGCGATCTGCTGTCCTCGGACGACGTGGACCGGATGGTCGAAGCGCTGGAACAACTCGGGGTAGCTTGTGAGCACAGCGGACCGCAGCGCTTGAGCGTGAGGGGCTGCGGCGGATCTCTGCCAGTCAAGTCGGGCAGCTTGTTCCTGGGCAACGCGGGGACTGTCTTTCGTCCGCTGACGGCGGTGCTGGCACTGAACGGCGGTCACTACAAGCTGTCGGGCACGCCACGCATGCACGAGCGGCCGATCGGCGACCTGGTCGATGCGCTGCGCGCGCTCGGCGCCGACATCCGCTACCTGGGCACCGACGGTTTCCCGCCGCTCGAGATTTTTCCGGGCGCGATCCGGGTCGGTGCGCGCGTTGCAGTGCGCGGCGACGTTTCGAGCCAGTTTCTCACCGCGCTGCTGCTCGCGCTCCCGACCGCCGGCAAAGCGGTCAGCATCGACGTGGAAGGCGAGCTCATCTCGAAGCCCTATGTCGAGATCACGCTCAAGCTGATGGCGCTGTTCGGCGTGGAGGTGCAGCGCGACGGCTGGAAATCGTTCGCGCTTGCGGCCGGGCAGCGGTATCGCAGCCCGGGTCTGGTCCTGGTGGAAGGCGACGCGTCCAGCGCATCGTACTTTCTCGCGGCCGGCGCCATCGGTGGAGGCCCCGTGCGGGTGGAGGGCGTGGGGCGCGACAGCGTGCAGGGTGATGTCGCCTTTGCCGACGCTCTAGCCGGCATGGGCGCCGTGGTGAAAGCGGGAAGCGACTGGATCGAAGCGAGCGCGCCGGCGGACGGGCAGCTCCGCGCCTTCGACCTCGACCTCAATCACGTCCCCGATGCGGCGATGACGCTCGCCG
Source organism: Burkholderiales bacterium (assembly GCA_035499005.1). Classification (GTDB taxonomy): domain Bacteria; phylum Pseudomonadota; class Gammaproteobacteria; order Burkholderiales; family SHXO01; genus SHXO01. Next base: position 23,116 of record DATJZQ010000079.1, read on the forward strand.
TCACCGCGCTGTTTGCCGACGGCCCTTGCAAGCTGCGCAACATCGGGAGCTGGCGCGTCAAAGAGACCGACCGCCTCGCGGCGATGGCCACCGAGCTGCGCAAGGTCGGCGCACAGGCAGAGCAGGGCGTCGACTATCTCGTGGTGACTCCTCCGCCTGCTTTGACGCGTGGTGCCCGCATCGACACGTACGACGACCACCGCATGGCGATGTGCTTTTCCCTGGTCGCGCTGGGCGGAGTCCCGGTTCGCATCGACGACCCCAAGTGCGTGGCCAAGACCTTTCCCGACTACTTCGAGCGCTTCGCTGCAATCACGGCGCCGTCCCCGGTGCCGGTAATCGCGATCGACGGGCCATCCGCCTCCGGCAAGGGCACGGTCGCGCGGCAAGTGGCGGAAGGCCTCGGTTTTCGGCTCCTGGACAGCGGCGCCTTGTATCGCCTGGTCGCCTTGGCGGCGGCTCAACACGGCGTCGACCCATCGGACGAGCCGGCGCTGGCTGCCGAAGCGAGGGCCCTGGATTGTGAATTTCGCGATGACGGCGGGGTATCGCTGGGGGGGCAGGACGTCACACAGGCCATTCGGACTGAAGCGATCTCGAGCGGCGCTTCGCGCGTGGCTGCCGCGCCCGCCGTGAGACAGGCGCTGCTCGAGCGCCAGCGCGGTTTTCGCAGGGCGCCAGGCCTGGTGGCCGAGGGGCGCGACATGGGTTCGGTGGTGTTCCCGGACGCTACCCTCAAGGTTTTCCTCACGGCAACTCCGGAGGCGCGCGCCCAGCGCCGCCATAAACAGTTGATGGAAAAAGGAATACATGCTACCCTTGACGCCCTTTTGCTGGACATCAACCAGCGCGATGCACGGGACGCGACGCGCAGCGTCGCTCCTCTGCGGAGATGCGCGGATGCGCATCTCGTCGACACAACCGGGCTTTCCGTCGAGGAGGCCGTGCAGCGGGTGCTGCTGTTGTGTCGGCAGGCGCTGAAACAGGCGCCATCCCGCTAGCATCGGCGCAGGCCGTGCACGTTTTGCGGCGTAGCCGATGCGGGGATGGATTTTTTAACAACCGGCCCCATCTGGCGCAGCCGATGGGTTGACGAGACGACTGATTATTTTGTGATGACAACCACCACTTCCTCCAAAGCTTCCGACAAATCCGAGACGTTCGCGCAGCTGTTCGAAGAGAGCCTTTCCCGCAAGGAGATGCGATCCGGCGAAGTGATCACCGCCGAAGTGGTGCGCGTAGATGCCAACTTCGTGGTGGTGAACGCAGGGCTCAAGTCGGAGAGCTATATCCCGACCGAGGAGTTCCGCAACGATCGCGGTGAGCTCGAGGTTCAGCCGGGCGAGTTCGTCCAGGTCGCGATCGAAGCGCTCGAGGACGGTCACGGCGAGACTCGGCTGTCGCGGGAGAAGGCGAAGCGGTTGGCGGCTTGGCACGAGCTCGAGGCCGCGCTCGAGCAAGGCAAGGTGGTACAGGGGTTGGTCAACGGCAAGGTCAAAGGCGGACTCACCGTGATGATCAACGGCATCAGGGCTTTCCTGCCGGGATCACTCGTGGACCTGCGCCCGGTTAAGGACACCAACCCTTACGAGGGCAAGCAGCTCGAATTCAAGGTCATCAAGCTCGACCGCAAGCGCAATAACGTCGTGGTCTCGCGTCGCGCTGTCCTCGAGGCCAGTCAAGGCGCCGAGCGTGAGGCTCTGCTCTCCAGCTTGCAGGAAGGGGCAGTGGTCAAGGGCGTGGTGAAGAACATTACCGACTACGGTGCGTTCGTGGATCTCGGCGGCATCGACGGCCTGCTGCACATCACCGACCTCGCCTGGCGCCGGGTCAAGCATCCCTCGGAAGTCCTGTCGGTGGGCGACGAGGTCGAGGCGAAGGTGCTCAAGTACGACCAGGAGAAGAACCGGGTGTCGCTGGGCTTGAAGCAGCTGGGCGAGGATCCGTGGGTCGGCATCGCGCGCCGCTACCCGACCGGCACGCGCCTGTTCGGCAAGGTCACCAACCTCACCGATTACGGCGCGTTCGTGGAGATCGAGTCCGGCATCGAGGGCCTGGTGCACGTGTCCGAGATGGACTGGACCAACAAGAACGTGCACCCGTCCCGCGTGGTGCAGGTGGGCGACGAGGTGGAGGTGATGATCCTCGAAATCGACGAGGAACGCCGCCGCATCTCGCTGGGAATGAAGCAGTGCCTGCCGAATCCGTGGGAGGAGTTCGCCACCACCTACAAGAAGGGCGACAAGGTCAAGGGGCAGATCAAGTCGATCACCGACTTCGGGGTGTTCATCGGGCTGCCCGGCGGCATCGACGGTCTGGTGCACCTGTCCGACCTGTCGTGGACGGTCGCCGGCGAGGAGGCGGTACGCAACTACAAGAAGGGAGACGAGGTCGAGGCGGTGGTGGTCGCCATCGATGTGGAGCGTGAGCGCATTTCGCTCGGCATCAAACAGTTGGAAGGCGATCCGTTTACCAACTACGTCAACACCCACGAGAAGGGCAGCTTGGTGGAAGGCAAGGTCAAGAGCCTGGACGCCAAGGGCGCCGTGGTCACGCTGGAGAACGACGTGGAAGGCTACCTGCGCGCCTCGGAAGTGTCGCGCGACCGGGTGGAGGACATCCGCCAGCATCTGAAGGAGGGAGACGCGGTCAACGCGATGATCATCAACATCGACCGTAAGAATCGGACGATCAATTTGTCGGTCAAGCAGAAGAGCATGGCCGAGGAGAGCGAGGCGATCCAGAAGCACGCCGCCGACGCGCCAGTCAGCACGGGAACGACGAATCTGGGAGCGCTGCTGAAGGCGAAGCTGGACACCAAGAACACTGCTCAATAGGTAAAGGGAGTCCAGAAGCGCTGTGTGGCCTGATCGGGCGCGCGCGCGCCTGAGGCGGCGGCGCAGCGCTCCTGTCCGGTAACGTGAAGGTTGCCTGCACAACAAGGGGGTCCGCGAGGCGAGGCACGACGCTGAAGCGTCGAGGCGGAACGGTGACGCTGCGGCCGGCCCGACGAGGCCATCCCACCAGCGAGAAGGGAAATTCATGACAAAGTCGGAGTTGATCTCCAGGCTGGCGGCGCATTTCCCCCAGCTTGTGGCGAGCGACGCGGAACTGGCCGTGAAGATGATCCTGGACGCCATGTCCAAGAGTCTGGCTCTCGGCCAGCGCATCGAGATCCGCGGCTTCGGCAGTTTCGGGCTGAACTACCGGCCTCCCCGCGTCGGGCGGAACCCAAAATCAGGCGATAAGGTTCAGGTGCCCGCCAAGTACGTTCCTCACTTCAAGGCCGGCAAGGAACTACGGGAGCGCGTCGACGCCAAACGTGAGGGAGAACAGCGGTAGGCGCGCGGGGACGTGGGGCGCTGTAGGCGATGCGGTATCTGCGCTTGATCCTCGGGATCGTCCTGTTCTTGGTCTTTCTCGGTTTCGCCATCAAGAATTCCGATACGGTGGTGCTGCGCTACTTTCTGGGTTGGGAGTGGCACGCGGCCCTCTCGCTCGTTCTTCTGGTGTTCTTCACTGCTGGCGCGGTGCTGGGTGTGCTCGCGGCGATGAGTACCCTGCAACATCGGCGCCGCGAGCTGGCGCAGCTGCGCCGGGAGCTGCACGCGGCGCGCGCAGCGCCGCAGGCGCAGGACGCCCACCCCGAGCGTCAGCTGCTCTGACGGCGCTCTGACGCATGGAATTCGAGCTCTGGTGGCTGATCGGCTTCCCGATCTTCTTCGGCCTCGGCTGGCTGGCTGCGCGCATCGATCTCAAGCAGCTGCTGACCGAGTCGCGCGCATTGCCCTCCTCATACTTCCGCGGGCTCAACTTTCTCATCAATCAGCAGCCCGACAAGGCGATTGAAGCGTTCATCGAAGTGGTCAAGGTCGATCCGCAGACGGTCGAGCTGCACTTCGCCCTGGGCAGCCTGTTTCGTCGCCGCGGTGAGGTGGAGCGGGCCATCCGGATGCACCAGAATCTGGTCGATCGGGCGGATCTCGCGACCGAGCAGCGGCTGACTGCGCTGTACGAACTGGCCCAGGACTACCTCAAGGCCGGTCTGCTGGATCGCGCCGAAGACATGTTCCTCAAGCTCGAGGGCACCTCGTATGAGCAGTCGGCGCTGAAGTTCCTGCTCGAGATCTACGAGCAGGAGAAGGACTGGACGAAAGCGATCGACGCGTCGCGCCGCATGGACGCGGTCACCGGGCATTCGAGCCAGCGCGAGATCGCGCATTTCTACTGTGAGCTCGGGCAGTCGGAGATGACGCATTCACGCCCGGAGCGCGCGCGCGGCTACCTCGACGAGGCGCTCAACGTCAACCGCAAGTGCGCGCGCGCCTACCTTCTGCTGGGTGATCTTGCCCTGCAGCAAGGCAAGACGACGGAAGCGATCGACTGGTGGAAGCGCATCGAAGGTCAGAACCCCGCCTATCTGCCGCTTGCCGCCGAGCGCTTTCTGGGCGCCTACCGCCAGCTCGGGCGTCTCGATGAGGGCGTCAGCCTGCTGCGCGGCTACCTTGCCAGTTACCCGTCGCTCGACCTGCTCAACAGCGTATTCCAAGCTGTGCTCGAGCGCGATGGGCCGACCGGCGCCAATCAGCTGGTGCGCGACGAGTTGAGGCGTGCGCCCACGCTGCTCGGACTGGACAAGCTGCTCGAGGCACAGCTGCTGGAGGCGCCATTCGAGCGGCGGCATGACCTCGAGCTGATCCGCAATCTCATCCATCCGCACACCCGCAGCCTCGCGCTCTACCGCTGCGACAACTGCGGATTCAAAGCGCGGCAGTTCTACTGGCATTGCCCCGCGTGCCATCGCTGGGAGACGTATCCTCCGCGGCGGAGCGAGGAGCGGGAGTCGGCGGCATGAGCGACCCGCGCATCATCGTCGCGCTGGACCTGTCTGCTGCGGACAGCGCACTCGCTCTGGCGCAGCGCCTGTCTCCCGAGCTCTGCCGGCTCAAAGTCGGCAAGGAGCTGTTCACCGCGGCTGGGCCAGCCTTGGTTGCGGAGCTGGTGCGCAGCGGCTTCGGCGTGTTCCTGGATCTTAAATTTCACGACATCCCCAACACCGTCGCGCAGGCCTGCCGGTCCGCAGCGCGACTCGGTGTCTGGATGATTGACGTGCACGCGCTGGGCGGGCGCGTCATGCTGCAGGCGGCGCGCGAGGCGTTAGGCAGTACGCTAGACCGCCCGCGGCTGACTGCCGTGACGATCCTCACCAGCCTCGACGCAGCGGGCCTGCGCGAGGTGGGCATCGAAGATACTCCGGCGCGCGCGGCATCCAGGCTGGCAGGCCTGGCCCAGGCGAGCGGAGTGGACGGCGTGGTGTGCTCCGCGCAAGAGGCCGCCGTCCTGCGCCGGCAATGCGGCGCCGGGTTCCTGCTGGTCACGCCGGGCATCCGCTCGGCCGACCCGGGTGGTGCCGATGCGCTGGATGATCAGAAGCGGATTGCCAGCGCGCGTTCCGCCGTCGACGCAGGCGCGGACTATCTCGTCATCGGGCGTCCGGTGACCCGCGCCGCTGACCCGCTGGCCGCTTTGCGCCGCATCCACGCGGAAATCTCGGCATGACTCACAGTTTGCGGCGAGGTGCAGGATGAAGGTCACCATGATTGGAACCGGATACGTGGGCCTGGTGTCGGGCGCGTGTCTGGCGGACCAGGGCAACGACGTCGTGTGCCTGGACGTCAACCGCGACAAGATCGAAGCGTTGCGCGCGGGCACGATTCCGATCCACGAACCGGGGCTCGACGTCCTGGTCGAGCGCAATGCGCGCGCCGGGCGGCTGCACTTTTCCACGGAGATCGAACCGAGCGTGCGGCACGGCACCGTGCAGTTCATCGCGGTAGGAACTCCGCCCGACGAAGATGGATCTGCCGACTTGCGCTACGTGACCGAGGCGGCGCGCAGCATCGGACGCCACATGCGCGACTACAAGGTGGTGGTCGACAAGTCGACGGTGCCAGTGGGCACCGCGGATCGCGTCCGGGAGGCGATCGGCGAGGAGCTGAAAGCGCGCGGCGTCGAAGTCCCGTACAGCGTCGTGTCCAACCCGGAATTCCTGAAGGAGGGCGCGGCGGTGGACGATTTCATGAAGCCGGACCGCATCGTGCTCGGCGCCGACGACGAGCGTGCTACTCAGATCATGCGGGCCGTATATGCGCCGTTCCAGCGCAACCGCGACCGCATGCTGGTGATGGACGTGCGCTCGGCGGAGCTGACCAAGTATGCGGCCAACGCTATGCTCGCCACTCGCATCTCGTTCATGAATGAGCTCGCCAACCTGGCGGAGGCGCTGGGTGCGGACATCGAGCAGGTGCGCCGGGGCATCGGCTCCGATCCGCGCATCGGCTACGATTTCCTGTACGCTGGCTGCGGCTACGGAGGCTCGTGCTTCCCCAAGGACGTGAGGGCGCTGCAGCGCACGGCCGGCGCGGCTGGCCTGCCGCTCAGGATCATGGGCGCCGTGGAACAGGCCAACGACGCGCAGAAGCTGCGCCTGGTCGAGAAGATCACGCGGCGCATGGGTGAGCGGCTCGAGGGCCGGCGCTTCGCGCTGTGGGGCCTTGCGTTCAAGCCCAACACGGATGACATGCGCGAAGCCCCGAGCCGCGTGGTGATCGA
>DATJZQ010000080.1:0-38973 GCA_035499005.1 Burkholderiales bacterium
GATGCAGAGCAGCGGCGTGGGCAATTGCGTGAACATGTTCTCGCTGGTGGCGAACTGCCGCTTCCCGTTTCTGACGCTGGTCACCATGCGCGGCGAGTGGGCCGAGTTCAATCCCTGGCAGGTTCCCATGGCCAAAGCGACGCAGAGGGTGCTCGAGGCGATGGGGATCAGCGTGTTGCGCGCTACTCGGCCGGGCGACGTGGCTGAGACGGTTCAGGCGGCCGCAGACGCTGCCTTTGAAAGCGACCAGGCGGTGGCGGTGCTGTTGTCGCAGCGGCTGATCGGGAGGAAGTCGTGGCTGCGCAGCAAGTGAGCCATGAGGGCGGCCTCGACCGGCGTGCGGCCACCCGGCAGCTGATGTCCGGGTGCCCAGACGCCCTGATTGTCGCCGGGCTGGGATCGGCGTCTTACGATGTATTTGCGGCCGAGGACCGCAGTTCCAACCTCTACCTATGGGGCGCAATGGGCGGCGCCGCCGCAATCGGACTGGGTCTGGCGCTGGCTCAACCGCGCCGTCCGGTGCTGGTTGTCACCGGCGACGGAGAACAGCTCATGGGAATGGGCGCGCTCGCCACCATCGGTGTGCAGCGTCCACCCAATCTCGCGGTCGTGGTGCTCGACAACGGGCGCTTCGCAGAGACCGGGATGCAGCTGAGCCACACCGCACGGGGCGTGAGCCTTGCAGCAGTCGCCGCCGCCTGCGGTTTCGCCTGGACCGAGGATATAGGGGACATGAACGCACTCGCGCCGCTCGGCGCGCGCATCCAGGCCATGCAGGGCTGCGGTCTGGCGCGCATCGCGGTGCGAGCGGACGAGGTGGAGCGCGTATTGCCAACGCGCGACGGCGTGTGGCTCAAGAACCGCTTCCGTGCGTCGCTCGGCCTTCCGCCGAGCTGACGCGCTATTCCTCAGTAGATATAGCCCCGACGCGGGCTAAGAGAGGTTCCGATCAGACCTCGGCGCCGGCCTCGTGCGTGATCGCGCGCACGATATAGCCGCCCGACTTCTCGTCGCGCTTGAGGTCGACCAGACCCCGCACGGCGGCCTCTTCGAGCAAGTCGTTGAAGCTCTTGAAGCCATAGTACGACTCGTTGAAACCGGGGTGCCGGCGCTTCAGCGTCTGCTTGATCATCGAGCCCCAGATCTTGTCGTCCTCGCCGCGCTCTGTGACCAGCGCGTCGAGCGTGCTCATCATCAGGTCGAAGGCCTGGGCGGTCTTGTCCTGGTCCAGCTTTTCTTCCCGTTCAGCGGGCGCGGCCTTCACGCTTGCCGGCGCTTTGGCGGGCGCCTTGCGGCGGTGGTTGCGCTTGGCCTTGGCCTTTTCCTCGCGCACCAGGTCGTCGTAATAGATGAACTCGTCGCAGCTGGAGATCAGCAGATCGGACGAGGACTGCTTTACGCCCACGCCGATGACAGCCTTGTTGTTCTCGCGCAGCTTGGACACGAGCGGTGAGAAATCGGAATCACCGCTGATAATCACGAAAGTATCCACGTGCGATTTCGTGTAGCACAGATCCAGCGCGTCCACCACCATGCGGATATCGGCCGAATTCTTGCCGGACTGGCGCACGTGCGGGATCTCGATCAGCTCGAATGCCGCCTCGTGCATGACCGCTTTGAACTCCTTGTACCGCTCCCAGTCGCAGTACGCTTTCTTGACTACGATGCTGCCTTTCACCAGCAAACGCTCTAGCACCTTGCCGATATCGAACTTGTCGTATCTCGCGTCGCGCACGCCGAGGGCGACGTTTTCGAAATCGCAGAACAGCGCCATGTTGTGCGTATCGTCGGCGATGGCCATGCGCGGTCAGGAGCGCGGGTTAGGCGACAGTCCAGCCGAAGCGGAGCCCTGCGATTTGCTGCCCACCACCTCCACGTCGACGCGGCGATCCGGCGCATAGCAGGCGATCTTGTCCATGCGCGGGAGCGCGTCGCAGTCTTGCGTCTTCGGCAGCGGATCCGCGCCGCCTTTGCCCTCGGTCTGAATGCGCTTGGCATCGACGCCCTTGGCCACCAGATAGGCGCGCACGGCATCGGCGCGCCGCCTTGAGAGCTTCTCGTTCATCGCCTTGGATCCGGTCGGATCGGTGTGGCCAACGACGACGATCTTCTCGTAGTGCATGCCGCGCAGCTGCTCAACCAACTCGTCCAGCTTCTCTTGACCGGCCGGCTTGATCTTGTTGCTGCCGAGCGGGAACAGCGCGCCGGACGAGAAAGAGAGCTTGTCCGACTCCGGCTCGCGCATCATCGGCGTCTCCGACAGGGCCGCGATGGTCTCGTCGTGGCTCAGACTCCGTGGCTCTACCGGATCGAGCGCCCGCTCTTCCTTGGCGGCAGGCGGGGCCGGCGGGAGAGGCACCACATACACGGGTTCCGGTCTTGGCTGCGACACGGGTATCGGCGCCGGGCCAGATCCCGCTCCCAGTTGCTTCGCGGGCTGGGCCACGGCCACCATCGTTGGCGGCGGCTTCGGCGCGGCTGCTACCGCAACGGGCGCCGGCGGTGCCGGAACAGTGGCAGGCGCCTTAGCTGCACTCAATTGCGGCGATTGTTGCGCCTGGCACTCGCCGGTCGGCACCTCCAGGCTGGATGCGCCCATCCTCACGCACTGGCCGGTAGCCCCGGCCCGAATGCCTCGGTTCGATGCGTCGTAGGCGTACTGGCTGCGCGCGCTCGGCGCGGCAGCTGCAGCTTCGGCTTGAGCGGACCGCGTACCCTGCGGCTGGCTCACCGCGGATGCCTCCGTTGCGCTCTTCTTGGAGGAATTCCACGGCAGCCAGGAGAACCAACGCCGGTACCACGGCTCGGCTGGCGTCGTCGCCGCCTGCTGCGCCACTTGAGGTGCAGAGCTCGCCGCAGTGGGTGCTGCTGCTGGCGCCGGCGACACCGCCGGGGTAGGTGCTGCAACGGGAGGCGGCGGAAGCGCCGGCACCGCAGCGCTGGGTGCCGTCTGTGCGGGAACCGATCCGAGCACGGTCGGCTCGGCAGGCCGCGCATCGTACAGATTGGCTGGCGGCAACGAGACACCGGGCTGCTCAGGGTTCGCGCCAATCGCCACCGGCAAGGCGGTCACCAACAAAGTGGGAAAGACGAGCGCCAGCTGGCGCACGGGGAGCTGGAGAGTGAATCGCATGAGGGCCTCCTTGCGCGGGAAGTGTGAGCCGCACCCCGCGGCCTCACTTCCCTCTCGAATGCAGCGACCGGGAACCTCGGTTCCTCTGGGACTTGCGAATTATAGCGACTCCCCGTCGGGAGCGCTTTTAGGGGACTTGATCAGAGCTTCCTTAAGCCGCCGCGCGTGCAGCCTTACTGCGAGCGAAGAAATCCTTGACCGCCGTCGCCGCGGCCAGCACGTCCTGGCGATCGAGATCCAGATGAGTCACGAGGCGGATGGTGTGGCCGCCGCCAACGACAATGCCGCGCTGCCTGAGAAACTGACGTAGCGGCTCGGCGAGCGTCGGTTCCACGCTCATGTAAACCATGTTGGTCTGCGCTGCGCCGTATTCGACCCGAACCTCTTCTACCGCGCCCAGCGCCTGCGCCAGCGCGTGAGCGTTGTCGTGGTCCTGCTCCAGCCGGCTCACGTTGTTCTGCAGCGCATAGATGCCCGCCGCGGCCAGCACGCCTGCCTGGCGCATGCCGCCGCCCAGCACCTTGCGCCAGCGCCGTGCCCGTGCGATCAAAGCGCGGCTGCCGCACAGCATCGAGCCGACCGGCGCGCCCAACCCCTTCGACAGGCACACGGATACGGTGTCGCACCAACGGGTGATCTCGCGCACGTCGATCGCGTGCTTGACCGCTGCATTGAACACGCGCGCGCCGTCCACGTGCAGCCCGAGGTCGTGCGTGCGGGTAAATTCGTAGGCCCGGGGCAGATACGCCATCGGCAGGGCCTTGCCCGCCTGCGTGTTCTCCAGGCACAGCAAGCGCGTGCGCGCGAAGTGCGAATCGTCGGGTTTGATGACGCCGGCGACGCGTGCGAGGTCAAGCGTTCCATCGGGCTCGTAGTCCAGCGGCTGCGGCTGGATGCTGCCCAGCACCGCCGCTCCTCCGCCCTCGTACTTGTACGTGTGTCCCTGCTGGCCCACCACGTATTCGTCGCCGCGCTCGCAGTGCGACATCACGCCGAGCAAGTTACCTTGCGTGCCGCTCGCGACGAACAGTGCGGCTTCCTTGCCCAGCATCTGCGCCGCGAGCGCTTCGAGCTGGTTGACGCTCGGGTCTTCGCCGTAGACATCGTCGCCTACTTCGGCGGCCGCCATGACCGCGCGCATCGCGGTGGAGGGGCGTGTCACGGTGTCGCTGCGCAAGTCGATCTGCTTCATGCTGCGGAGAAGTTGAGATGTCGCGGTGAGTTTACCTCATCGCAGGCCCGCCGTGATTCGTGACCGCCGTTCGTGATGCGTAACTGCCGTGAGTGTGACTCGTCACAGCTTCGCGTCACGAATCACGAGTCACGGCCTTTCACGAATCACGGTTTCTTGAAGGGATTATTTGCGGCGAACCAGCGTTGCGCGCGCTTCCGTTGGGCCGCGTTGAACCCGGCGAGATGGTCGGACTGCGCGTCCAGGAACAAGGCGATGCCCAGGGCGGCCTCGCGCTCCTGCGCATCGCCCGCGTATTTGGCTTCGAAGGTATAGGCCCACGACCAGGGCCACAGCACGCGCTGGCGCCGCGCCAGATCGAGCAGCGCATTCTTGTAGCGCACATCGCCTGTCAGCTCATACAACTTCTCGCACGTCTCGAGGAGCTGGAACGAAGGCGGAACCGCGGCAGTCGCGGAGTCTGGCCAGCCGATCTGCGCCTGCCAGAGGCTGTCCAGCGCGCCGCGCGCGTCGCCGCCGAGGCCCTGCATGTAAGCTGAGGCGAGCAGATAGTAGAAGTCATGCCCGGCCCGCTTGTTGAACTCGGCCAGCAACGCCTGCGCCTCCGCTCCACGTCCGGCTTTGACCAGGCTGGCGCTCAGATAGGGCAGCGCGAACGCGTTCTGCTGCTGCGCGGTCGCTGATTGGGCTTTGCCGGCATCGCTGAACTTCGCCAGCTGCTCGGCCGCTGCGGCATACTCTCCACGCTTGAATGCGCGATAACCGCGCGCGAGCGATGCGTAGGCGGAATCACCCGCTGCGGTCGACACGATCGAGCCGAAGGTCCTTTCGCTCGGCGTGCGGTCGAGCATCAGTGCACTGAAAACGAAGCCCTGACGCAGCAACGCATCCGCTTCCGCGTTTCCCGACAGGCTCTTCCAGCGTCGCGCGAACCCGATCAGCTCGTCATCCGTGGTGGCGGCGATGCGGTGACCCGCGACCGCGGCCGCCCAGGGCCGCGCGTCTTCGAACTGCCTGGACGCTTCGTAGAAGGTGCGCCATCCTTCGTCCAGGTCGCCGATCAGAAATGACGCGTAGGCCGCATCCGACAGGCCCCAGGCGTCCTTCTGCTGCTGGTGCAAGCGATGCCCCCAGCTGCGGATTTCGGGCCAGTTGTGATCCAGGCGCGCCAGCCACAGACCGTTCCACAGCTCGGCTCCGGACCCGCTCTGATAGCGGGCGCCGAGCTGGAACAGGGGGCGCGCCAGCTCGGCTTCGCCGACGCGCAGCAACAGGAGTCCACCATCGAGGGCTTGACTCGACAGCGCGGCCGCGTCCCCCTTTTCGCTGCGCCACAGGGGGAACGAGAGCAGCGCGTGCTGCGCCTGCTCCGGCTTGCGAGCCAGCAGGTGGGCCTGCGCCAGGCGATAGTAGAGCGCCCACTGCTCGGGCTGCTCACGGATTTTCTGCTCGATCAAGCTGGCATAGCCGGCGGTGTCGCGCCTGCTCTCAGCGAGCTTCAGGAGAAACTCGTCTCGGGCGGGGTTGCCCGCGAAGCGGGTTTGCGCCTGCAACGCCACCTGCTCGGCTGCGCCCTTCTGTCCCAGCCGTTCCAGCAGACGCTGCGCGTTGGCGAGATGGCTGAAGTCGTACTGCGAGAAATTGAGTGCCCGCAGCTCCTGCGCAACATCCCGCTCCAGATCGGCGCGGCTCGGCTCGCGCGTGCTGCGCGCCAGCGCACGCCATTCGCGCGGCGGCTCGTCCAGATATGGGTCGGGCGTCTCGCCCGCGAGCGCCCAGGACAGAAAGCGTTCGGCTTCCGTTTCGCCCCCGCCCCACGCCAGGAGGTCGCGCAGCAGCAGGCGCTGGCGGTCGTCGAGCAATCGGTCCGGAGCGCCCTTGCGCTCGTAACGCAGCTGGCCGAGCGCCCAGGCCGTCGCTTCCTCGAGCGGAGGATAGCCGGCGAAGGTCTGGCCCAGTGCGTTGCTGAACGCGAGCACCGCTTCCGGTCGAAGCTGCTGCGAGCTGATCGACTTGGCCGACGCGACCACGACGGCGCGATTGACCCCATACATCGCGTCGCACAGATCCCACGGCGCCAGACGGTCGAACGCCCGAGCGATACGCCATGGCGCCGCCTGCGAGCGCCACAGCGGAGCGTAACTGCTCTCGATGGCGGCCGGCAGTCGCACGATGTCGCGGGAGATCCAGAGATGTTCACCAATCTGCGGGGGAATCGCACGCAGCACCGCACTCGGGATGGGCTCGGCGAGTGGAACGCCGAAGTTCTCGAGCTGCCGCCAGACGACTTCATGCCCCGCGGGTCGAAGCGATTCGTCACCGGACAGCGCGGCGTAGAGCAGCGCAGCGTAGCCCGGGTGCTTGTCGATCAAGTCCCGGCGGCGCTCTTGAAATCCCGCACTGCGCGCATAGCGCGTGCGCATGAGCTCCAACTCCACCTGCGTGATGAGCGCTGCCGTGGGATCGGTGATGCGCTGGGCCACTGCCTCGGCATTGGGAAGATTACCCTCGGCCTGCGCCAGCAGTGCCTGCGCCTCGGGGCGCTCCAATCCGCGCAGCAGCGCAACGGCATGAGGCCTGCGGTACAGGTGCAGCGCGGCGCGTGCGCGCACGATGCGCGCCTGCTCGTCCTCCGCGGGAAGCTGCTGCACGGCGATCAGCGAGCGCTCCCACAGCTGCTCACCATTCACCTCGGACGGTGGATACGCGATGGCGACCAGCTGCAGGCGCTGCGCTCGTCCGAGCGCGGAGCCTGGATCGTCCGCCAGGCGATCGAAGGTTGCCGGCGCCTGCGCTGCACGCGCCGAGGAGGACGCGTCGTTCACGGGAGCCTCTTCCGGCAGCCCCAGGCGCTCGACGACGCGGGCGGCGATGGGCTGAAACGCGGCCTCGGGCGGAAGCTCGTCCGAAAACACGAGCGGACCCCACTCGACGGCCTCGCCGGGAGTCCAGCGCGGCTTATCTCCCGGCTCGCGGGCAAACATCTGTACCGTCAGATCGTAAGCCTGCCGCGCGCTGTCGAGCTTGACCATGCCGCGCACGATCCAGCGCGCGCCTGCGGCGTTCGCGAGGCGCAGGATCCGGCTCCACTCGTAATTGCGCTGGCGCGGTCCGAGCGCTCGCGACACCAGCGTCGGATCCGCGACGCACTGCCCAGTGCGTGCAGCGACACCCGCAGCCACCTGGCGCGATATCAGCGAGCGTGCCGGACGATCCAGAGAGCTGAGAGAGCGAGCACCCGCCGCTTCGACGGTCTCGAACGGGACTACGAGCACAGCGCATTGGCCGCCGCTCAAGACTTGCGTGAACAGGAGCTCTTGACGCTCGAGCCAGCCAGAAGCACGCGGCCGCTCCGGCAGGAGGGCGAGCATGCCCTCGCGTATCTGGCTGCGCACCTCGATCGCGCCGTAGGCGGCCACGCCGCCAACGAGCGCTCCCACCACCGCGGCGGAAAGGATCGGGCGCAAGGCGCTTTTCAAATCAGCGTCGCCGCGGCGCGCAGCCAGCAGCGCCTCGCCAAACGCGAGAAGCGAAACTACTGCGACCATCGGCATGACTCCCGCGGCAACATAGAACAGTATCGCCGCGGGCTCTGCCCACGGCGCCGTCGACGCGGTTGCAAATTCGATGTACGGGCCAACCATGAGGGCGGCGATGCCGGTCGCGCCGGCGGCAGACAGTGCCAGCCTGAAGAAGGGCGACGTGTTGAGATTGACGGCGTGCGATACCCGCTCGCTCAAGAACCACCCGCAGGCCCCGACGAACCCGGCACCGGCCGCGTGCAGCGCGAGCTGGCGATACAGCTGGCCGTGAAAGTCGTGTGCAAGCAGGTATCCGACACCGGCTCCCAGTGCCGCGAAGCCGAGCACGGTAAGCAGTAATTGCCAGGGGAAGTGGATGCGCAAGGCCATATCGGTCAGGGCCGACCGGGAGTGCGGCCCGATGGTTGCACAAGGATCGGCCTGGCCGGCCCGGTCTTTAGACCGCTGTGGCCCCGAACCGCGGCACCCCGGTCCAGGTGCGGGCGCTGTCGGGCGACGCCGTCCGCCGACGCGCGATCGAGCTACAATCCGGGTCCCCCCACCGGACCGGAATGACGTTCATGTCGCGCGTCTTGCTCACCTCACTCGCGCTGCTGGTGCCCTTCTTTGCGCTCGCGGCGGAGCCCCAACCGGGGGCCGCGTCGCCCAGCCAGTTCACCTTCGCCTGGCCGCTCGGCGAGCATGCGCTCAAGCCGCGCGGCGCCAGCACGCGGGGCGCTCCCGTAGTGCTGGATACCGCTCCCAGCGAAGCCTGGAACAGTCTGCGCCAGCCGGGGCTGAGCGCGTTCGAGCGCGATCGCCGCGCGATACTCGCGATGGCTGGCCCGTACCGGGTCACCTTCGACTTCCTGGAGGTCGTGCGTTTCGACCCGACGCTAAAGCCGGACGCGCCCTATCAGAGCTGGGGCACCGAGTACGTGTTCGTCGCCGAGGATCGCGGCGACTTCATCGCTCTCCAGCACGTGCTGGTGATGCGCATGCAGCAACCGGATGGCACGGTCAGCGAGCCCATGGTCATGCGCCATTGGCGGCAGGAGTGGCGCTTCCAGCCCGACAGCCTGCTTGCCTACGTGGGCGCGGACACCTGGGAGAGGCGCACGCTGAGCGATGAACAGCGCCGAGGCGCCTGGGTGCAGAGCGTGTTTCAGGTGGACGATTCCCCGCGTTACGCAGCGCGTGGACGCTGGCAGCATAGCGATGGCGTATCGACCTGGCTGAGCGAGGAAACCTGGCGCCCGCTGCCGAGGCGCGAGTTCAGCGTCCGCAAGGATTACCAGGTACTGGTGGGGACCAATCGCCACACCATCACACCCACCGGCTGGGTGCAGGAGGAAAACAACCTGAAGCTGGCACTGGACGACAGCGGCAAACCGCGCGCGAACCTCCCTTACCTCAGCCGCGAATACGGCGTCGCGCGCTACGAGCGCATCAAAGACTACGACTTCAGCCCCGGGCGCACCTACCTGGAGCGCACCGAGCCGTTCTGGTCGGAGGTGCGCGCAGCCTGGCGCGAGTTATCGCAGCGCCAGGCGCGTTTCACGTTGCGCGCCCCCGTGGATCAGGGACACCTGTTCACTGCGTTCTTCGACTACGCGCAGGAGCTCGCCGATGGAGAGGCGTTCGACCGTTCCGCGGCGCGCGCCTTCATCGAGCGCACGCTGCGCGACACCTATCTTGTGGCTCGCGAGTCCTGATGCGGTCGCAGTCGCTCGTCTTCTGGAGCGTGGTCGCCCTGCTCTTCGTCTACACCGGCTACAAGGCCGGCCAGATGTGGCCTGCGAGCAAAGTCGTCGCGTGGGCGCGGGCGACCCTGTTCTTCGCGCTCGTCATCGGTTGGCAGTTCCTCTACCGCTCGGAGCCGGTCGTGCTGGGGTCGGCCTGGTTCGTCGCTCTGTCCTGGGTGGGCTCGATCTGCCTGGGGCTATGGGCCACGTTCATCCTGCTGTCCGCGCCGCTCGATGTGGTGCGAGTCGTCGCTGCTGGCGCCCGGCGCCTGCGTCGACGCGCCCAGCTCGATCCCGAGCGGCGAAGCTTCCTTGCGCGCTGGATGCCGGTCGGTGTCCTCGCTGCTTCTGGCGGCATCGCCGGTGTGGGGTTCGTGCAGGCGATGCGTGGACCGCGGGTGAGAGAGCTCGAGGTCCCTATCCCCGGTCTGCCAAAGTCGCTGCACGGGTTCGCCATTGCGCAGATCAGCGACCTGCATGTCGGCCCGACCATACAGCACGGTTACGTGGAAGAAGTCGTGCGGCAGACCAACGCGCTGCACCCTGACCTCATCGCCGTCACGGGCGACTTGGCCGACGGCGCGCCGGCGATCCTGGAGCCGCATCTCGCGCCGCTGGCGGATTTGAAGGCGCGTCTGGGAAGCTACTATGTCACCGGCAACCACGAGTATTACTGGGGCGTTGAGCGGTGGCTCGAGAAGGCGCGAGCGTTGGGGCTCGTTCCGCTGCTGAACGAGAACCGGGTCATCGGCGTGCAGGACGCCAAGATCCTGCTGGCCGGCGTCACGGACTCGGGAGGCGGAAACTTCGTCGCGAGCCACCGCCCCGACCAGAAGCGTGCTGCACAGTCGACCGAGGACTGCCAGCTCAAGGTCCTGCTGGCACATCGCCCCGACCGCTGGCTCGAAGCGGAGCAGCTTGGATTTCATCTCCAGCTCTCCGGCCACACGCACGGGGGACAGTTCTTTCCCTGGAGCGTGCTGATGCCGATCGCCTACAAGTACTATCGCGGCTTGAACCGGCACGAGCGCATGTGGATCTTCGTCAGCTCGGGCGCGGGTTATTGGGGTCCCGCGCACCGCTTCGCAGTTCCTTCCGAGATCGCGCTGCTGCGGCTGACCGCAGCTTAGCGAAGAGCCCAAAAGGAGTGTCATGCTGCCCGTCATCCGGATCCGATACGCAGCTGCGGCTGCGCTGTTGAGCACTCTCGCCGTGTGTATCGCGGCGCCTCCCAGCGCACCGTCCAATGCTTCGCTCGTGGTGCCCTCAACCGGGCGGATAACCGAGGAGTACGTGCGCTCGATCGGCCGCATCGCCTATCTATGGGGCTGGCCGATGGTCAACCTGCACAACCGCAGCGCGACTTTCAAGGACGTGCCGGAGCCCGGTCTCATGGGGGGCATCGTTCCGGTCGCACCGCTCAACCAGCTCGCGATGCTGCGCGACTACATCGAGCCCCAGGAGCGCCTGGTGGCCTGCCCCAACCAGGATGTCGTCTATGGCTTCGGGATGCTCTCGCTGGACCGGGAGCCCATGGTGATTCAGGTGCCCGACTTCAAAGGCCGCTTCTGGGTCTATCAGCTCGGCGATCAGCGCACCGACGGCTTCGCCGGTCTCGGCGCGATGTACGGCAGCAAACCCGGCTTGTATCTGGTGGTCGGACCCGCCTGGAAAGGCGCGACGCCCAAAGGCATTGTCAAAGTGTTCCGCTCACCGACCAATCTCGCCTACGTGATCCCGCGCGTTTTCGTGAGCGACGACCCGGCGGACAAGCAGGTGGTCCAGCCCATGATCAACCAGATCACGGTCTATCCGCTGAGCAAACAAACCGGCCGAATGCAGACCAGGGACTGGGCGCAGCTGCCCAAGTTCCCGGCCGCGAGCCAGAGCGAAGAGGAAACCAGGTGGGTGGCGCCGGAGAAGTTCTTCGACGTGCTGCCGCAGGTGCTGGACGAAGTGCCGCCACTGCCCGGCGAAGAAGCACTGTATGCCAATCTGCGCGCGGTGCTCGCCGCCGCCGCGAAGAATCCGAAGCTGAAGGAGGCCCTCAAGCAGGTCGCGATCGACGCGGACGAGGAGCTCGTTGCGCCGCTCTTCCAGTTCCACAACTACGGCGTGCCATTGCCCGACAACTGGAGCACGATCAACAACGGTGCCGCGTTTGGTGTGGACTACTTCACGCGCGCCGCAGTTGCCAAATCCAATATCTTCGTCAACAAGAACACCGAGACCAAGTACTTCTACCAGGATCTCGACTCGAGCGGAGAGCGCCTGACCGGATACGAGCGCTACACCGTTACTTTCGCACGCGGCCTGCTGCCGCCGGTGAAGGGGTTCTGGTCGCTCACCCTGTACAACGAGCAGCACTTCTTTGCGCCCAATGCGCTCAAGCGCTATTCGCTGGGCACCAAGAACAAGGACCTCAAATACAACGAGGACGGCTCGCTCACGCTTTACGTGCAGGCCGAGGCCCCCGCAGAAGACAAGCGGTCCAACTGGCTGCCGGCGCCGGAGAGCGACTTCTCGCTGTATCTGCGCGCGTACTGGCCGCAGGCACCGATCGTCGGCGGCGCGTGGACGCCGCCGGCCGTAGTCAGACTCGAGTAGTAGCGGATCGGCCGGGCCGGCCGCCGCCGCAGGTTCTTCTTCAGTCAACGTTGCAAAGGGAGGCAATCATGGACTGGCAGCACATGAGCGAAGTCGCGAGTACTGCGCTCACCACCTTCGGCCTGAAAGTTCTCGGCGCGATCGTCGCGTGGCTCGTCGGCCGCCACCTGATCGGCATAGCGCTGCGCTTGATCGGCATCGCGCTGACGCGGCAGGAGATCGATCCGACTCTGCAGCGCTACATCGGAAACATCGTCAATGTCGCGCTCAATATCGTTCTGGTCGTAGCCATCCTCGGCTACTTCGGCGTGGAGACGACGTCGTTCGCGGCGTTGATCGCGGGCATGGGGGTCGCGATTGGCGCAGCCTGGGCCGGCCTGCTCGCCAATTTCGCCGCCGGCTCATTCCTCGTCGTACTGCGCCCCTTCAAGGTGGGGGATTACGTGAAGGCGGGAGGCACCGAAGGCACGGTGAAGGAAATCGGCTTGTTTGCGACGACGATTCTAACGCCCGACAACGTGAGCACCTTCGTGGGGAACAACAAGATCTTCTCCGACACCATCCAGAACTACTCGACCGGCACCTATCGGCGTGTCGAGCGAACCGCGCAGCTTGCCCATGCCGTGGACGTCGGCGATGCGATCAAGCGCCTGAAGGAGGCTCTGGCGAAAATCCCGAACGTTCGGACCGAGCCGGCGCCCGACGTCGAGATCGTCGATTTCAATGCGCGCGGCCCCGTTCTAGCCGTGCGTCCCTACACGCACACGGACCATTACTGGCAGGTTTACTTCGACACCAACCGCGCGATCGCAAACGCGTTCGGCGCAGCCGGATATCCGGTGCCGGAAGAGCACCTTCGCATGCGCAGCGCATAGGCGAACTCCTTGCTGCCGCAGTCCCACGCGAATAGTATGCTTCGGTGGCGCCGGTACGTGTGAAGCGCTCCTCACGTCGATTCTGTTTTTTTGACACATCAAGGGAGGAACCATGCAGGCTACGATGCTGGAGCACCTGAGCCGGAACTGGGGTTGGGTCGTGCTGCGGGGCGTCGCCGGCGTCTTGTTCGGCGTGCTCGCTTTTGTCTGGCCCGGGCTCACGCTCGCCGCCCTGGTGATCGTGTGGGGCGCGTACGCGCTAGCGGACGGCGTGCTGGCGCTGATCTCGGCCTGGCGCGTGCGCGATCAGGGCAAACCTTTTGGCGCGATGTTGATCGTCGGGCTGCTCGGTATTGCAGCCGGCATCGTCGCCTTCATCTGGCCTGGAATCACCGCACTCGTGCTGCTCCTGTTCATCGCGGCCTGGGCGGTCGTGATGGGGGTGTTTCAGATCATCGCCGCCATCCGCCTGCGCAAGGAGATCCAGAACGAATGGCTGCTCGCGCTGTCGGGGATTCTGTCCGTTCTGTTCGGAATCGTCATGTTCGTGCACCCCGGCGCGGGCGCGCTCGCCGTAATCTGGTTGATCGCGGCTTATGCCATCGCCTTTGGCGCTCTGCTGATCTGGCTCGGGCTGCGCCTGAAGAAGCGTGCGCAGCGCGGGCCCGCACCTGCCTAGCAATCAGGACCGAGTCCTCAGTGCAGCCGCGGCCGCCCGACGTGGCCCGCGTCGGCGTGCGTGCTGCGCAAGCGCATCGAACTATTCACTGCCGGCGCGCGGTTGAGGCGGCAGATTTTTCCCTTTAGACTTTCCGTGATCAGCCGTGAATTTCCGCGCTGCCGGCGGAGTGTGTGCCGCCCGGCAGCTTCCTGCCACATCCGGTAGTGCTTCTGAGCAGCCCAAGGCTGTTCGTCAACGTGGAGAATCGTCATGCCGTCTTGCAGACGCCGCGCCATTTTTGCCCTTTGCGCAGGGTTGATTCTTCCAGCGCACGCGCAGACATCGCGCTACGACGAGCTGGCGGAGCTCCCCTTCCCTAACGGGTATCCCTCCAAGGACGGTATCGCCGCGCTCAAGGATGAGCTCCTTTTCCAGCGCGCTGTGCAGACCTACATCTGGGCGCTGCCCGCGCTCAACATGTACGCGATGAAGGAGGGTTCCGAGAAAGTCTTCGGCAAAGGCTACAACGTCCTGCCGATCTGGAAGGACCGATTGAACGCCAAGACGCTCATCACCACGCCTAATTCGGACGTGATCTACGCGATGGGCTATCTCGACCTCAAGGCGGACGGCCCGATGGTGATCGAGGTTCCGCCGGGTCTGCAGGGCATCCTGGACGACTTCTTTCAGCGCCCGATCTGCTCGGAGCGCAAGATCGCCGGGCGCATCTGGTGCGGCGACGTGGGCTTGCCCGGACCGGATCGCGGCAAGGGAGGCAAGTATCTGATCCTGTCGCCCGATTACCGGGGCGACGTGCCGAGAGAATTCTACACGCTGCGCTCCCGCACTTACGGCGTATTCGTGTTCTGGCGCGGCTTCTTCAAGGATCCGAAGCAGCTGGAAGGACCGGTCAACCTGTTGGAGAAGACCCGCATCTATCCGCTCGGCAACCGAAAGAGCGCCAAGCCCATGCAGTTCCCGAACGCGTCGAACGTGCCGGTCAACATGCTCTACCCGGCAGACGGCAGCGCGTTCGACATGCTCGCGCGTTTCCTGGCGCACGAGTATGTCGATCCAGCCGACATGGAGATGCGCGGCATGGCGGCCTCGCTCGGCATCATCAAGGGCAGGAAATTCCAGCCCGACGCGCACACCCGGGAGGTTCTCGACCGGGCTGCGCGCACCGCCAGCCGCATCGGGCACGCCATCGCCTACGAGCCGCAGACCATCGTAGCGAACAGCCTGTGGTACAAGGACCGCCGCTGGTTGAACGTGTTTCCGGGCAACGCGACATTCACCGCGGACACCTTCAACTTCATCGATCCGCGCACCGGCTTTTTCACCAACGCCTACTCCGCCAGTCCCGGCATGGCGGCGACGATGGTCGGCGTCGGAGCCAAGTACCCGGCGACGTTCGTCGACGCGGAAGGCAATTTCCTCTCCGGGTCACAGTCGTACAAACTGCGCCTGCCGAAGGGCATTCCGGCCGCGCTGTTCTGGTCGGTGAGCGTCTACGATTCGATCACCGCATCGGGGCTGGACAACGGTCAACCCTTCCCGTCGATCAACGCCATGGACAAGCCGGTCAGGAACAAGGATGGCTCGATCGACATCTATTTCGGTCCCGACTCGCCCGGCGAAGGCAGGAACTGGCTGGCCACCGTTCCCGACCAAGGCTTTTTCGTCATCCTGCGCCTGTACGGCCCGACCAAGCCGTTTTTCGACAAGAGCTGGAAGCCGAGCGACCTGCAGAAATTGAATTAGACCGGTCGTAAAGCGGGAAAGGGTCGGACGGGGTAGCATCGGTCCGATGTCTGGCAATCGCAGCCTGGTGTTTCTTGCATCCGTCGTCCTGCTGGGCTGCACCGCCAGCCCGATGCGCAAGTACGATCTCGATGTCCCGGCGCAGACGATGGGCGTACTGGATGCACCCGAAGTGCGGGATGGGCGTGTCCGGTTTCGCGAGTTGTTCTGTGCAACGCTGCAGGACAATCCGAACCCCAAGCAGCGCACCTGCGAAGAGCTCCTGCACCGCCTGAGCGACGAAGCGCCCGGCGCCGCACCGCCGGTTGCGCTGCCGCCTCGCGACACGCGCCTTCGCTTCGTATTCGTGCCGGGCTTGTTCAACGATTGCGCGAGCGTTGTCGCGCTGCCCTTCGAGACCGCTGTGCCGCGCCTGCAGAACCTCGGCTACGAAGCGGAGATTCTCGTGGTCAGCGGCCGCTCGAGCAGCGCCGGGAATGCGGAAGACATCGCACAGTTCGTGTCGAAGGCGGCTGCCGCTGATCAGCGCCTGGTCCTGGTCGGGTATTCGAAAGGGGCGGTGGACATTCTCGAGTTTCTGGTGGCGTATCCCGAGCTCGCGAAGCGCGTCAGGGCGGTCGTGAGCGTTGCCGGAGCCATCAACGGCTCCGCATTGGCCGACGCGGCGTCCGCTCCGTACGATCGCTCGCTCAAGCGCGTCTCCGTACCCGGCTGCGACGCAGGAGATGGCGGCGCGGTGGACAGCCTGCGGCGGCCGCTGCGCCTCAACTGGCTCGTCGAGCATCGCCTCCCGGAGAGCACCAGGTACTTCTCGCTGGTCTCGTTCACTCGCTCGGACAGCGTCGCCGGACCGTTGCGCCCTTTCGCCGCCGCCCTGACCGAGATCGATCCGCGCAACGACGGCCAGCTGCTGTTCTACGATCAGGTCATTCCCGGCGCCACCCTGCTCGGCTACGCCAACGCCGATCACTGGGGCGTGGCCGTGCCAATCGAGGAGAAGAGGCCGATGCTCGCGACGTTTGTCACCGGCCACAACTGGTTCCCGCGCGACGCGCTGGTCGAGGCGATCGCGCTGTACCTTTCCGAGCAGCTCGCCCAGGGGCCTGAAGGCCGGTGAACCTGCTGACCATGCGCTGGGGAGCGATCGCGGGCGCAGTGCTCGTGCTGTCGATCTCCGCCTGCACCCCGCCGCTCACCAAGTACCGCACTGACCTTCCGGCCCTGCAGTTGAGCGTCCTGGGTCAGCCGCCCGCCACCGACGGCCGAGTGCGCTTTCGCGAGGTCTACTGCGGCGTTCTCGCGGCCGATCCCTCGGCCAGCGCGACGAGCTGCGATGAGCTGCTCGTGCGTCTGAGCGATGAACCGCCGGCGCGCAGCGCGCCAGCACCGCTGCCCGCGTTTGACCCCTCGATGCACATCCTGTTCGTGGGCGGGGCGTTCGGAGAATGCTTTCGGGACATCGCCACCCCGTTCCCCGCGGATATCGCGAAGCTCTCGGGTCTGGGTTACCGGATCCGGCTCGTCACCGTAGATGGCCGCTCGAGCAGCACGCGCAATGCGGCCCAGATCGCCGACGCGGTGCGCGAGGAGCAAGTGGGCCCGGGCGAGAAGCTCGTGCTGATGGGCTACTCGAAGGGCACGCCCGACATCCTCGAGTTCCTGGTCCGTACCCCCGAGCTTGCGTCCCGGGTGGACGCGGTGGTGAGCTTTGCAGGTGCCGTGAACGGATCACCGCTGGGGGAAGCGTATGCCGGCCTGTATGCCATGGTCGCCGGCATCGATTTGAAGGCGTGCGGCCCCGGCGATCACGGCGTGCTCGACAGCCTGCGTGTCAAGGTGCGTACACAATGGCTCGCGCGACACCGTCTGCCTGCAAACGTGCGCTACTTCTCGGTGAGCTCGTTCACCGTCCCCGACGAGACCGCCAGGCTCATGTTCATTACCAAGGGTGATCTCAATCGCGTCGAGGCGCTGAACGACGGTCAGACCATCTTCTACGATCAACTCATACCCGGCAGCGTCCTGCTCGGCTATGCGCACGGCGATCACTGGGCGGTGGTGTTGCCGCTGCAGGAAAAATGGCCGTACTGGGGCGGCAACTCCGCCAAGACTCACTACCCGCGCGATCTCCTGTTCGAGGCGGTCGTGCTCTACGTCGGAGAGGCCTTGGCCAAGCCGCCAGAGTAGCCAAAGGCATCGAGAGGCCGAAGACGGCGCCCACGAATCTCAGGGCGCCAGGCCGAGCTGCCACAGGATGAACGAATAGGTGAACGCGATTTCGCGCAGGAAATCGTAGCGCCCCGACGCGCCGCCATGTCCGGCGCCCATGTTGATCTTGAGCAGCAGAGGGTTGGCGTCGGTCTTGTTCGCACGCAGCTTGGCCACGTACTTGGCCGGCTCCCAGTACATCACCTGGCTGTCGTTCAGGGATGTCTCGACCAGCATCGGCGGATAGGCTTTCGCCTCGATATTGTCGTAGGGTGAATACGACAACATGTACTCGAAGTACTCCCGCTGCTGCGGGTTGCCCCATTCTTCGTACTCGCCGGTGGTGAGCGGCAGGCTCGCATCGAGCATGGTGTTGATCACATCGACGAACGGGACCTCGGCCACCACGGCCTTGAACAGGTCCGGCCGCAGGTTTGTCACGGCGCCCATCAACAACCCGCCCGCGCTGCCGCCCTGGATGACGAGCTGCTCGCGCGCGGTGTAGCCTGCTGCGATCAGCCGCTCCGCTACCGCGACGAAATCGGTGAAGGTGTTGCGCTTGTTCAGCATGCGCCCCTGATCGTGCCAGCGCTTGCCCATCTCGCCGCCGCCGCGCACGTGACCGATCGCCACGATCAGGCCGCGATCGAGCAGCGATAGGCGGGTCGAGCTGAAGTGCACATCCGACGCGAACCCGTAGGCCCCGTAGCCGGTCAGCAGCAGCGGCTGAGGGCCTGCGCGGCGCAGTTCGCGGCGATAGACCATCGAGATCGGCAGCTGCGTGCCATCCTGAGCAGTGGCATAAATCAACTCGGACTCGTAGCGCGCCGGATCGTAGCCGCCCAGCACCTCCTCCTGCTTGAGCAGCTTGCGGCTGCGCGTGCTCATGTCGTAGTCGAACACCGAGTCGGGCGTGACGAGAGACTCGTAGGAAAGGCGAAAAACGTCCGTGTCGAACTCGGCATTACCCGTCCCGAACACCGAGCAGGCGGGCTCCGGAAATTGAACGTCATGCACCTGCGCGTCATCGAAGCGCAGCACGCGCAGGCGCGGGAATCCCCCTGAGCGCTCGTGGATGACCATGTGCCGCGAAAACAGGTCCACGTCCTCCAGCATCACATCGTCGCGATGCGGTATCACTTCGGTCCAATTGTCCTGACGGGGGTCGGCGACGGGCGCCGTGACCAGGCGAAAGTTGCGGCCGCGATCGTTGGTGACGATATAGAACAGGTCCTCGCGGTGATCGACGTGATATTCGTGTTCGGGGATGCGCGCAACGATCACGCGCGGCGCTACGGCCGGTTGATCCGCCGGGATGCAATACACCTCCGATGTCGTCGCGCTGTGTGAGCCCAGGAAGATCCAGCCGCGGCTGCGCGAGCGCTGCACGCCGATGCTGAAGCGCGCATCGCTCTCTTCGAACACCAGCGCATCGTCATCACGGGTGAGCTCGTGGCGATAAAGGCGCCAGGCGCGCTTGGCGGCATCTTCCTTGACATAGAACAACGTCGTGCTGTCGCTCGCCCACGCCACGGAGCGGGTCTTCTCGATGCGCTCGGGGAGCAGTTCTCCAGTCCGCAGATCCTTGACCTGCAGCGTAAACTCGCGAAAACCGGTGACGTCGGTCGAATACGCCAGCAGGTTCGCGTCAGGGCTCACGGCAAGCGCTCCGAGCGAGAAGAACTCGTAGCCTTCCGCCAGCGCATTCATATCCAGGATGATTTCTTCCGGCGCGGCATCGACGCGCCGCCGCCGGCAGTAGATCGGATAGTCCTTGCCCGCCTCGGTGCGGCTGTAGTAGTCGTAGTCGCCGTAGCGGTAGGGCACACCCATGTCCGTTTCCTTGATGCGTGCCAGCATTTCCTGGTAGAGCGACTCCTGAAACGCCTCGGTCGATTCCATGACCGCGCGTGTGTACACGTTCTCCGCTTCGAGATATGCGCGCACGCGCGGATCGTCTTTTTCACGCAGCCAGCCGTAGTCGTCGGAGAGCGTGCGCCCATGCACGGTGACCGAGCGGGGTGCGCGCAGCGCGAGGGGGGCCTCGATGGACTCTGGAAAGGGCGGGGAAGCAGGCATGGTGTGAGCCAAATACTGCGATAATGGCGGGAAAATTGTGTCCCGCGCAGCCGCTTTCAATCCCCGAGGCCGGCAGCAAGCCCAGGATAGTGCATGAGGAAGACAGGGTACGAATCCGATCTGACCAGGTTCATTCGCGAGTTCCTGGACAAGAACCCGGCGCTGGCGGAAAAGCAGAAGCAGGCCCGGGCCATCTGGTGGGACCAGCCGGATGCGCTGGGGGACCTCGAGCGGGATCAGGAGTCCAAAGTCCCGCAGAAAGGGTATGTCTACTACGACAATCCGTGAGGGCCGGGGCCGGCTATAACCAAAGTGATAAGCCGCTCTCCCGACGTGGAATTTCGCTTACCGCTCGGTCTTGAGATGATTCGCCCCGGAAGCCCGCCTCTTCCCGGCATCGTGAGAGGGGAACTCGGAACGATGACCGCTAGTGGATACCCCGGCAGGCGGCGGTGGAACCTCAACCCAGGAGAAATTTCATGCGTGCATTGATTTCAGCGCTAGTAGTGGCCGGTGTGGTTGGTTTCGCGCTCCCGGCCGTTGCCGACGACGCCGTTACGGCGCCGAACAAGCCCAAGGCCGCCGGACGTGCGATCGACGAAGGCGGCGCGGTAACTGCGCCCAATAAGCCGAAGGCCGCTGGCCGCGCCATCGAGGGTGATGCCGTGACCGCGCCCAACAAGCCCAAGGCCGGCCGCGCCATCGAAGGCGATGCCGTGACCGCGCCCAACAAGCCGAAGACTGCGGGCCGTGCGATCGATGACGGCACGGTCAAGGCCCCCAACAAGGCCAAGACCGCTGGCCGCGCGATCGACGACGGTACAGTCAAGGCCAACAAGCCGGCGAAGTATGGCCGCGCAGCGGACGACACGGTGAAGGGCAAGCCCAAGAAGGCCAATGAGGCGGGCCGTGCAGCCGACAAGCAGTAAGGGTTAATGCCTGGGAGCTGATCGGATCAGAGCATCGGCTCTCGAGCAGAAGCACAAAGAAGGCAGGGAAACCTGCCTTCTTCGTTTTTTGCATCCGGCTGGGCGAGCGGCAGCTCGAATCATTTCCCGGGCGCGGCAGGCTGCTGGCTCGGGTTGATCGTCACACCGCGCTTCTTGAGCTCATCGACGATGAGTCTCGCGTTCGGATTACCCTGCCCGGCGAGCTTGGCCGTCCCCGACGCGATCGCATCGAGCGAGGCGCGCAGCTTCTGCGATGACTGGACCTGCACCTCCTGCCCCTGACGCAGGGTCTGCAGTCCCTCACGCTCTCGTATCAGTTGCGTAGTCTGGAACCCGACCCACAGGAAAAGCGTTACCGCGAGCAGCGCTACGGGGACAAATACTCTGGCCGGCGCATCGCTCATTTGCCTGGCCCCCTCTGGCTGGCCGCATCGCCTCCCGGCGCCGCACCCTGCCCCGCAGCGCTGACACTGATGCCCTGGCTGGCCAGCATGTCCCTGATCTGCTTGTCATCGTTCTTGATGGACAGGTCGGCCAGCGCTCTCACGATCTCGCGATACAAACCTTCGAGCTGGATGCTCTGCTGGACGTACTGCTGGCGACTGTTCACCTCGATCTGGGTGCTGCGGTTGCCGAGGAACAGCACGGCATTGACGATGACCAGGAGCAGCGTCAGCGCCGCGACTGCGGTGAGAAACCGGAACTCCCATTTCTTCAGCACGCCATACACCCCCGTTGACCTCTAGGAGCAGCGAGCGGGAAAACGACGCGAGCCGCAACCGTGCGCCATTCTAACGGACATCCCCTGGCATACGAGCCAACGGGCTGTCCCTGCGGCTGCGATAAGCACCGCGCTTACTTCGGCAGCAGCCCCAGACGCCGCGCCTCCTTCACCGCCTGGGTGCGGTTGCGCGCGTTGAGGCGCCGAAACAGATCCTTGAGATGCTGCTTGACCGTGCCTTCGGTCACGTCGAGCGCGTCTGCGATGCGCTTGTTCGGCATTCCTTCGGCCAGCAGCGGGAGAATCTCAAGCTGCCTCGGCGTAAATGCGGCCGCTTCATGGCTGTTAGCCCCCGCCGACTGGGGATCAGGGATGAACAGGGCATCCGGTAGATAGACCTCGCCGCGCATCACGCGGCGCAAGGCGTCCATCAGCTGCTCGCTCGTAGCGAGCTTCGGAATGTACCCGCGCGCGCCGCCGTCGATGAGCGCGCGAATGGTGCGCGGATCGTTCAGGCCGGACACGATCACGATGGGCAGCTTCGGATAGCGCCGGTGGATGGCAAAAAAACCGTCCAGCTCGCTCATGCCCGGCATCTGCAGGTCGAGCACGATCAGATCGACCGGCGCTTCCAGCGCGAGCTTGTCCAGCGCCGCCTGGATGTTGCTCGCCTCCAGCACCACGACCTGAGGATCGAGTAGCTTCAGAAAGAAGCGTAGTCCCTCCCGGAACATCGAATGGTCGTCTGCGTGCAGGATCTTCATGCTGCCGTCTGGATGCCGTCAGTGCCGGGATACAGCCCTTCGGCTCACAGGCGCGCCGAGCCCGCAGCGGCGGGCAAAGTGAAGCCGAACTGGTTGCCTCCGCCGGGTGCTGCGCCGGCCCAGACCTCACCTCCGAGCTTCGAGACGATGCGCTGCACGGTAGTCAGGCCCAGACCGTGCCCTGCGGCGCGATCCTGCTGCAGGCGAGTGAAGGGAAGGAAGACGAGCGTGCGCTCATCCTCGGAGAGCCGCTTCCCATTGTCATTCACCCAGAAGCGCGCGTGGGATCCATCTGCCGACGCGTCCAGCTCGAGGTGCGGCGGCGAGCCACCGTATTTGAGCGCGTTGCTCAAGAGGTTGAGCCACACCTCGCCGACCCAGGGTGCGTAGCCCACGGCGCGCGGCCAGGCCCTGGGCACCCGCACGCTGGCCTGGGTGCGCGTCTGCAGGTCGGTGAGCTGACTCAGGGCGTGCCCCACCAGTCGCCCCATGTCGAGAGGCTGCGCATCGACGCTCTGTTGCGATACTGTGGACAGGAGCAGCAGCGCATCGACCACCTCGCCGGTCAGCGCAAGCGCGGAGATGGCCTGATGCAGTAAGTGCTTCTGCTCGTCGGACAAGTTGTCCGCTTTGAACTTGTACAGGATGTCGAGAAAACGGTTCGCGGCAGCGAGCGGTGTCTTGAGGCTGTGGGCAATGGTGTGCCCGTAGGCCTCCAGCTCGGCGTTCTTCGACGCCAGATCCCGGCTCTTGGAGACGAGCTCCGCTTGCAGGCGGTGCAGCTGAAGGTGATGCTGGATGCGGGCCAGCAGCTCCTCGCGCTGAATCGGCTTGGTGATGTAATCGACGGCGCCAAGCAGGAACCCTTCGACCTTGTGCGCGGTGTCGTCCACCGCGGTCATGAAGATCACAGGCACATTCGCGGTGCGCGCATCGGCCTTGAGGTGGCGGCACACCTCGAAACCGTCCATGTCCGGCATACGCACATCGAGCAGCACCAGGTCGGGCGTGGCGAGCCGCGCCTTGTCCAGGGCCTGGGCGCCGCTGCGGGTCAGCATGAGATCGAAACCGTGCTCGGCCAGAAAGTCGGAGATCAAACGCAGATTCTGCGGTTTGTCGTCGACGATGAGCAGGGTGGCGTCGTGTACCTCACTCGGTGACGGCATCGCGCTGTGCTCCGAGACAGCGCTCCAACAGCGCCACCAGCTGCTCTTCGTCGAGATGGCGCGCCAGGGCGTGAACCCGGCGAGCGAAAGGACGCAGGGACTCCTGCTGCTCGAGCTCGAGCGCCAGCTGCTCGATTCGGACCAGCTTGCCCAGGCGCGCCAGCTCGAGCAGCGTCTCGAGCACGCTCCTTGGCGGCGCGACGAGCTGTTCGGGCGATGGCGCTTTGCCCCCCGGGGCGGCGGCCTGTGCCTCGGCGTAGCGCCACCGCAGACCGAGGCTGTGCTCGATGACGTCGATCAGATCGCTGGTCTGGAACGGCTTGCGCAGGCAGGCGGCGAAAGTGTCGACGTCGGCTTCGGCGTGCTCGAGATCGGCGCTGCTGGCGGAAGCCGCTACGACGGGCACGCGGTCCAGGCCCGGGCTGCGGCGGATAGCGCGCGCGGCCTCGAAGCCGTTCATGCCGGGCATGCGCAGGTCCATGAAGACCAGATCCGGGCGGCGCTCGCGCGCGGCTGCGACGGCCTCGCGGCCGTCTCCCGCGAGCGCGACCTCGAAGCCCAGCGCCTCCAGCATGCGCCGCAGCAGCTGCCGGTTCTCTTCCTGATCGTCGGCGACCAGGATGGAGCGCCGTCCGCCCTCGTAGCCGGCAATATGCGTGCGCGCAGGGGCAACCGCTTCGGGCTCGTGCACCAGTGGCAGCACCACGGTGAAGCGGAAGCGGCTGCCCGAACCCAGCCGGCTCTCCACATCGATGCTGCCGCCCATGCGGTGCGCGAGCTCCTGGCTGATGGCGAGACCCAGGCCGACGCCCGCCTCGCGCCGCCGCCCCTGCTCGGTCTGCTCAAACGGCGCGAAGATGCGCGTGCGGTCCTCCGGCGCGATCCCCATGCCGGTGTCCTCGACACTCAGGTCGAGCCGGATCTGGCCCTCACCGCCAGCGCTTGCCCGTACGCTCAGCGTCACTTCGCCAGCGTCGGTGAATTTGATCGCATTGCCCAACAGGTTGAGCAAAATCTGCCGCATGCGCTTGCCGTCCGCCTGCACGACAGCGGGCAAATCGGCCGGCAGATCGAGCGCAAAGGTGAGCCCCTTCCTTTCGGCGTCGACCCGAACCATCGCCGCGATCTCCTCGAGCAAAACGGGCAATTGAACGGGCGTGGGCGTGAGCTCGAGGTGGCCGGAGCGGATGCGCGAAAGGTCCAACAAGTCGTTGATCACCGAGAGCAGGTGCCGCCCGCTGCCTGCGATCGTGGCCAGAGCGTCCTCGCGGGCCTGGCCGGTCAAGGCGCTCTCGCGCATGAGATCGGCATAGCCCAGGATGGCGTGCAGCGGCGTGCGAAGCTCGTGGCTCATGCTGGCGAGGAACTGGTCCTTCGCCCGGTTTGCCGCCTCCGCTTCGGCGCGCGCCGCGACCAGCGCCTTGCGCTGCTTGTTGAGCACAGTGATCCACAGCACCGCCGCAAGAAGAATGGCCGAGAACACCGCGAGCGAAGTCCAGATGGCCCGGTAGTCGACCTTGTTCTCATAGCGCACCGACAGCCACTTCTGCGAGATCTCGCGCTCCTCCTCGTGGGTAATGTTGTTCAGGACTTTGTCGAGGATTCCGACGAGCTGCGGCCAGTCGTTGCGCACCCCGATGGAGAACCCCTTCGGCTGCAGTACCTTCTCGAGCGGAGTCGCGATCTTGAGGTTGCTGATCTGGTGATAGCGGATGTTGAAGACGATCGGGAAAATGTCGTCCACCAGACCGTCGGCCTTGCCGGTGGACACCGCGATCAGCCCCTGCAGCAGATCGGGATAGGCGATGACCTTGTTGTTCGGGAACGCACGGGAGATCAGCTGCTCCGCCGAGTGCCCGGTGACGACGCCGACGCGCTCGAGCGCCAGATCCCGTACGCCGGTGACGAAACGGAAGTCGTCCCGCGTCACGATCACGTTGACGTAATGCAGATAGGGCTTGGTGAAGCGCAGAAACTCTTCGCGCTCGGCGGTTGGCGCCAGCGCCAGGACGACGTCCACTTCACGCTTTCTGAGTTTGCTCTCCACGGCGGCGAAGTCGGACATCTGCTGAACCTGGAAGCGCACGCCGAGCCGGCGCTTGAGGGTCTCCATGTAGTCGGCGACCATGCCGGCGAAATGGCCGCGGCTGTCCTGGAACTCGTACGGAGCATAGTTGGTCTCGGCGCCCACGCGGATGACGGGATGAGCCGCCAACCAGGCCTTCTCGGCCGGCGTGAATTCGAGGTTGACCGGAGCGGCGTTGCCTTGCCCCGCGCTGTCCTGGGCCCCGAGATCCTGGGCGCCGGCGACGACGCAGAACAGCGCAAGCGCGGCGGCAGCGGCGACGGACGCCGCAGCGCGAGCAGCCAAGACGGATTTCACGGTCACGTTCTGCCTCATTCCGAGTTTGGCGGAGGGCAATTGCATTCCGAGACCTCCCTAGCCGATCAGCTAGTTTAATCCCTTGGACGGCAGCAGGCAGGCCGTTCTCGCCGTCGCGGTTGGGGCGCTCACAGCGTAAACTGCGTTGCGATCAATCATGCACCTGTCCATCCTCGACCAATCCCCGATCATCAGCGGTCATTCGCCAGCGGAGGCGATCCGGGCCACGCTCGAGCTGGCGCGGGCCGCGGAACGTCTCGGCTACCACCGCTATTGGCTGGCTGAGCATCACGCGATGAAAGGCCTGGCCGACCCCTGTCCGGAGATCCTGCTCGGCCAGGTGGCGGCGACTACCGCACGCATCCGTGTGGGAACGGGTGGCGTCCTGCTCCCGTACTACAGCGCACTCAAGGTAGCGGAAGTGTTTCGCATGTACGAGGCGCTGTTCCCGGGACGCATCGATCTCGGCATCGGTCGGGCACCGGGCGGCAACCTGCTCACCGCCCGAGCGCTGAACGCCGAAGCTCTGGATGGCGAGGATCGCTTCGCCGTTCATGTGCAGGAGACTCTGGGTTACCTGGACGATGCCCTGCCGCCCGACTATCCATTTCACGCGGTAAAAGCCATGCCATCGGGACCGACCTCGCCGCAGGTGTGGCTGCTGGGCTCGTCGGACTACAGCGGCGCGCTCGCCGGGCATTTGGGACTGCCTTTCTCGTTCGCCCACTTCATCAGCGCCCACGGCGGCGCTGCCGTCGCGCGCGCTTATCGGCGCGATTTCCGCCCCTCGTACCGCGGCTCGGAGCCCTATTGCATGGCGGCGGTGTTCGCCATCTGTGCGCAGACCAGCGAGGAGGCTGAGCGCCTGGCGGCGAGTATCGACCTGCGCCGGCTGCAGATGGCGCGCGGGCACGAAGGGCTCATCGCGACGACAGAGGAGGCGCTGGCGCAGCCTTACAGCGATGCCGAGCGCGCCGTGATCGCGAAAGAGCGCGCGCGGGCCGTGATCGGCACGCCGGAGACGGTGAAGGCCGGCCTGCTCCAGCTCAAGGAGCAGTTCGAAGCGGACGAGCTGATGATCATCACCATCACCGGCGACTACGCGAGCCGGTTGCGCTCGTACGAGCTCCTGGCGGAATCGTTCGGGCTCGACGGCTCGCGGGTCGCCAGCGGCACCAGCCGAAAACCGTCACATTCGTGAGGAACCGCGCATGAAATTCATCTGCTGGATGATGTCGCTGCTGCCTGCGGCGACGCTGCTGGGCTGCACCGCGACGGCGCCCAAGGAGGCGCCGACGGTCATCACGAGCGAGAACATCGCCAAGCTCCTCTACAACCGGCAGTGGGAGCTGAAATCGATCAGCACGGACGGCAGTCAGCCGCTCATGGACATGCAGGCCACCATGACGCTGGCGTTTGGAGCGGACGGGAAAGCCACAGGCTACGGGTCGGTGAACCGCTTCACCGGCGCGTACTCGCTGGCCCCGAACGGCCAGCTCACCTGGCCGGGGCCCGGATTCGCGACCACCCGCAAGGCAGGCCCGCCGGAGCTGATGGAGAAGGAACGCGCCTATCTCGAGGCATTGCGCAAGACAGAAAGAGCGATTCTGTACAAGCACTCTCTCCAGCTGCAGGCCGAGGGCGAATCCACGCTGCTGGTCTTCCACGAGGCGGGTTTCCCCGAGTAGACGCCATGGAAGCATCCTACGATGCCATCATCATCGGGACCGGGCAGGCCGGACCTCCGCTGGCGGCACGCCTCGCCGCCGGCGGGATGAAAGTCGCTGTCATCGAGCAAGGCAAGTTCGGGGGTACCTGCGTGAACAACGGCTGCATTCCCACCAAGACGCTGGTGGCGAGCGCCTACGCCGCCCACTCCGCGCGCCGCGCAGCCGAGTATGGCGTCGACATCGGCGCCCCGGTGCAGGTCGATATGCCGCGCGTCAAGGCGCGCAAGGACGACATATCCGGGCGTTCCAATCGAGGCGTCGAGAGCTGGATGCGGGGTCTCGCCAACGGCACCGTGTACGTTGGTCATGCCCGCTTCACGGGACCGAAGACGGTGTGCGTGAACCACGACCTGCTCAGCGCCGACAGGATCTTCATCAACGTGGGAGGCCGCCCGCTGGTGCCCGACATGCCAGGCCTCGACCTCGTGCCCCATCTCACCAACGTGTCCATGATGGACATCGACTTCCTGCCCGAACACCTGCTCGTCATCGGCGGAAGCTACGTCGGCCTCGAGTTCGGCCAGATGTACCGGCGCTTCGGCAGCCGCGTGACGATCATCGAGATGGGCCCCCGCCTGATCGGCCGCGAAGACGAGGACGTCTCGCGCGCCGTGCACGAGATCCTGCAGCAGGAAGGCATCGGGCTTCGCCTAGATGCCGAATGCCTGTCGCTGGCCAAAGACCGCGCCGGTATAGCCGTCAATCTGAAATGCGCGTCAGGCGCGTCCAAGGAAGTCGGCTCGCATGTCCTGCTGGCGGTGGGGCGCGTTCCGAACACCGACGACCTGGGGCTGGACGCTGCGGGGATCCAGATCGATCGGCGCGGCTACGTCGTGGTGGACGAGGCGTTGCGCACGACAAATCCGAACGTGTGGGCGCTCGGCGACTGCAATGGCAAGGGCGCGTTCACCCATACCAGCTACAACGACTACGAGATCGTCGCCGACAATCTGTTGAACGGAAGCCGGCGCAAATGGACCGATCGCGTCACGGCCTATGCCCTGTTCATCGATCCGCCCCTCGGGCGCGTGGGTATGACCGAGGCCGAGGCGAAGCGCGCGGGCATCCCGGCGCTGGCCGCGAAGCGGCCGATGACACGGGTTGCGCGTGCCGTGGAGAAAGGCGAAGCAGCAGGATTCATGAAGGTCGTGGTCGATGCACGCAACCAGCGCATCCTGGGCGCCGCGATTCTCGGCACCGGCGGGGACGAAGTAGTCCACTCCCTGCTGGACGTCGTCTACGCCGGTCTGCCCTATACGGCGGTACAGCGCGGCGTGCGCATTCACCCCACCGTCAGTGAATTGATCCCGACCCTGCTCGGCGATCTTCAACCGCTCGCGTAGCGCACTCCCGCGGGAATCAGCTGCCGGTCCAGCAGCTCGAACAACGCGTGCACCAGCAGCGCCATCAGCGCTGCCGGCACGGCCCCGGCCAGCAGCATGGCATTGTCATTGAGAGCCAGCCCCGTGGCAATGCGCTCGCCGTAGCCGCCCGCGCCGATGAAGGCAGCGATGGTCGCGGTGCCGACGTTGATCACGGCCGAAGTCTTGATCCCGGCCAATATCGAGCGCGCCGCAAGCGGGAGCTCGATCAGGCGCAGCCGCGCCGGCGCCGGCAGCCCCAGCGCACGAGCCGAATCGCGCAGCGCGGGAGCGATGCCGGTCAACCCGCTGTGCGTATTGCGCACGATCGGCAGCAGCGAATACAGGAATAGCGCCACCAGGGCCGGCCAGGTTCCGATCGTGCCCAGCAGCGGGATCAAAAAAGCGAGCAGGGCGAGCGACGGGACGGTCTGAATCAGCCCGACGCCCGACAGGATCGGCTGCGCAGCGGCGCGCGAGCGCGCCGCCCACACGCCGAGGGGAACCCCCGCTGCGACTGCGGCCGCCAGCGACGCGAACACCAGCAGCAACTGCTGCCCGGTCAGGCGCCAGAAGTCGCTGCCCAGCATGAGCGACCAGAACCCGCCTCTGCTTGTGACGGCGGCCGCCCCGCTGCGCGTGAGAAAACCGGCCGCGATATCGGCGAAGCCCTGCCCGCCCAGCTCGGCCTGCGCGTTCATCGCCACCATCGCGTCGGCGTTGATCCGCCCTTGCAGCCCCTGCAACGCCGCCCAGGCGCGCGGAAAACGCTGCGGAACATCGAGGCGATAGACCAGCACCGCGCCGTAATCGGGGAAGAAGTGGCGGTCGTCGCGCAACACACGCAGCTTGTACTTGGCAATCTTCGCGTCAGTGGAGTAGATATCCATGACATCGATCTGGCCACCCGCGAGCGCCTCGTAGGCAAGCCCATGGTCCAATCCGCGGGGCGCCTGCGGCAGAGCGTAGGTGCGGGCGAGTCCCGGCCAGCCGTCGTTGCGGTTGAGAAACTCGTGCGACAAGCCGAAGCGAAGCTGCGGCTGCGCGGCCAGCTCGGTGATGGTCTGCACACCCAGGCGCTGCGCCTCGTCCTCCCGCAGCGCCAGCGCGTAGGTGTCATCGAAGCCGAACGGCACCGCTACACCCAGCCCCATCGGGCCCAACCCGCGGTTGAGCGATTCCAGATCCGAAGCCTCGGACTTGAGCAGCTCGCGCGCCACCGTCCCGGTGTAGTCGGGATACAGGTCGATGCTTCCGCTCTTGAGCGCCGCGAAAACAATGCCGGTGTTGCCGAGGCCCTGCCGATGTTCGGTGTGAGTGCCAGTCGCGCGCGCCGCCTGGGCAGCGATTTCGCCGAGGATGTAAGACTCGGTAAAGCGTTTGGAGCCCACCACCAGCGTATGCTGCGCGAACCCCGCGCTCGCGGCACACCCCAGGCACAGGCCGAGCAGAAGGGGTTTCAATTGGCGACCAGTCGCGGGTCGGCCCGCTGCGCGCGCACAAATTGCGTGACAAAAGGCTCTGCGGGCCGTTGCAGGAGATCTTCGAGGCTGCCCCGCTGCACGATGCGGCCAGCGCGCATCAGCACGATCTCGTCGCCGAACCACGCCGCTTCGTGCAGATCGTGCGTCACCAGGACCACGGTCTTGGCGAGCGCCGCGAAGAGCTCCTTGAGCTCCCCCTGCAGCTCACGCCGCGTGATGGCATCGAGCGCGGCCAGCGGCTCATCCATGAGCAGGACCTCGGGCTCGAGCATGAGCGCCCGCATGAGGGCCACACGCTGCCGCTCGCCGCCGGACAGTTCGTGCGGATAACGCTGCAACAGCTCCTGCGGAATTCGCACCAGCGCGCACAGCGCACTCACGCGGCCTTCGACCCAGCCCCGGTCGCGCCCCAGATAGCCGGCCAGGAGCGTGACGTTGCCGATTCCATCGAGATGCGGGAACAGGCCGCCTTCCTGAATCACGTAGCCGATTCGGTGGCGCACCGCGTCCACGTTGGCGGGGGAGATTTCGGTTCCATCGAACAGTACACGGCCCGAGTCGGGTGCGATCAATCCGACCATCAGGCGCAGCAGCGTGGACTTGCCGCAGCCGCTGGGGCCGAGCAGGACGGTGGTACGGCCCTGGGACGGTGCAAGCGAGGTCGGCGCCAGCACGGTCTTGGCGGCGAAGGCTTTCGAGACGTTCTCGAGCGCAATCAAAACGGGCCAGCCGTGATTCGTGACTCGTGATTCGTTGCGTCACCGTAGTCCGAGTGGGGTGCAGCGTAACTCGGGACCGAGCTATTCCAGCTCCTGCCGCATGTCGAACGCCGGCACCTCCCCGAGCGGCTTGCCGACAGGCTTCGCGGGCACGCCAGCGACGGTGGTGTGCGGCGGAACCGACGCAAGCACGACACTGCCTGCCGCGACCTTCGAACCCTCGCCGACCTCGATGTTGCCCAGGATCTCGGCACCCGCACCGATCATGACCCCGCGGCGGATCTTCGGGTGGCGGTCGCCGCTCTCCTTCCCGGTCCCGCCCAGCGTCACCGATTGCAGGATGGAGACATCGTCCTCGACGACCGTAGTCTCGCCGATCACGATGCCGGTGCCATGATCGATAAAGACCCCCTGCCCGATGCGCGCCGCAGGATGGATGTCCATCGCGAAGACATCCGCGATGCGGCTCTGGAGAAAACGCGAGACACCGCTGCGCCCCGCGGTCCACAGTGCATGCGCCACCCGGTACCCCTGCAGGCCCTTAAACCCCTTGTAGTAGAGAAAGGGAATCAAGGTGCTCTCGCAAGCGGGGTCGCGCGAGCGCACGGCGGTGAGATCGTACAGGCTGGCCGTGACGATGGATGGGTTGCGCCGGATCGTCTCGCTGGTCAGCTCCGCCATCGCCACAACGTTGAAAACGTGGTTCCCCAGGCTGGCCGCGATCAGGTACCCGAGCGCCTCGGGATAGCCGCTATGACGGATGACTAGATCGTACAGGTGACCGGACAGCACGGGCTCGTGCTCGCTCTGCTCTATCGCCGAGCGGCGCAGGTCGTTCCACACCTCGTGTTCCACCGCGTTCATACCGCCTCCTGCATTCCTCTACTCGACTCGCACGCCCGGCGTACCGGCGACGAACTCGCCGATCACCTCCGCTTGCTCAAAGCCGTCGGCGCGGAACACGCCGAGCACCCGGTCGACGGCATGCGGCGCGCACGCCACCAGCAGTCCCCCGCTGGTCTGCGGATCCATGAGCAGAACCTGCTCCACCTCACCGCGCCGGCCAAGGTCCACCAGCGCTCCGTATCCATCCCAGTTGCGCGCGGAGGCGCCGGTCTTGTGGCCCTGGCGCACCAGTTCACGCGCTTGTGACAACAGCGGGATACGCTCCCAATCGATGACCGCCGCCACATTCGATCCTTTGCACACCTCGAGCAGATGGCCGAGCAGCCCGAAGCCGGTCACGTCGGTGAGCGCGTGCACCCCGTCGAGGCGCGCCAGCACAGGCCCGGGGGTGTTGAGCTGGGTAGCACGCGTGATCATCGCCCTGTAGCAATCGTCGTCCAGCGCCTGCTTCTTCAACGCCGCGCCGTAGACACCCATGCCGAGCGGCTTGCCAAGCACCAGTCTGTCGCCCGCGCGAGCGCCGCAGTTGCGCTTCACGTCCTTCGGATGCACCAGGCCAATCGCCACCAACCCGTAAATCGGCTCTACCGAATCGATGCTGTGGCCGCCCGCCACCGGAATGCCCGCGCGCCTGCACACCGACTCGCCGCCCTCCAGGATGCGCCGGATGGTCGCGGCAGGCAAGGTGTTGATCGGCATCCCGACCACGGCGAGCGCAAACACCGGCATGCCGCCCATCGCATACACGTCGGAGATGGCGTTGGTCGCCGCGATGGCTCCGAAATCGAAGGGATCGTCGACGATCGGCGTGAAGAAATCCGTGGTAGCGACGATCGCCTGCGATTCGCTGATCTGGTACACCGCCGCGTCGTCGCTGGTCTCGATACCGACCAGAAGCTCTTTGGGCGGGATACTCGACGCGCTCCTGGCGATGATTTGCTCCAGCATCGCGGGCGCGATCTTACAGCCGCAGCCCCCACCGTGTGAAAGGCTGGTCAAGCGCGGTATCTTGGTTTCAGGTGCGTTCACGGTGCCTCCGGCCGACAACCGATTCTACCGGGTTCGGCCCTGTGCGCGAGGACGCCCTCGCGTCCGAGGACGGCCCGCCACGATCGCGCATACTGCTCGGACCGCCGCGCAGGACCGGGCGCTCGATCGTCAGGGCTTCGCGCCTGCGCGCTCCGCGATGGCAATCACGCGGTACATCGACCGCACGACGGGCAGCTCGATCAGCTCGCCGTCCAGCACCACGAGTCCGGTCTTGCTCTGCTCGAAGGCGGCGACGACTCTGCGCGCCTTTGCGATCTGCTCTGGGGTGGGCGTGAATGCCTCGTGGATGATCGCGAGCTGATTGGGGTGGATCGACGCCTTGCCCGTAAATCCCAGACGCGCACAGGCCAACGCTTCGCGGCGCAATCCCTCGGGGTCGTCGAGGTTGAGGAAAGGGACGTCGAGCAGGTCGATGCCCGCGCTCGCCGCGGCGTGCACCAGGCGTGAACGCGCATAGAGCAGCGGCTCCCACGATTTCTCGCAGCGCAGATCCGCGCTCATGTCGACCGCGCCCAGGATCAATGAGTCGATCCTGTCGCTGGCGCGTGCGATGTCGTGCGCCCGCTCGAGCGCCTGATTGGTCTCGATGATGACGCAGAAGCGGATACGCCGGGTCGTCGTGGTGGAGAGCAGAGTGTCGAGCAGCTGAATCTCTTCGGCCGACCTTACCTTCGGAACCATGATCGACGGCGGCGGCGCGGGACATTCCAGGATCGCCTGCAGGTCCTTGAGGCCGTGCAGGGTCGAGAGCGCGTTGATACGCACCATTCGCTCCGCTTGAACGTTCGCGTCCTGCGCGAACAGCGGCAGAGTCAAGCGGCGGCCTTCGTCCTTGCGATCGAGGGCGACCGCGTCTTCCATGTCCACGCACACGATGTCGGCGCCTGCCTGCAACGCCTTGGCATAGCGGTCGGGGCGCAGCGCGGGAACGAACAGCAGGCTGCGGCGAGGGCGGATGGGGCGATCTACGGCGGTCATCGAAATTCCAAGTGGACGCGAGGCTCTCGATGCTACAGGCGCTATTCGCCGATGACCAGCTTCTCTTGATGATCGAGAGGCGCCGAGCCTGTTGTCTTGGGTGGCCGCCCGACCAGCAGCACCAAAGGCAAGGCAGCGAGCGCGGCCAGGGCGATCGAAAAGAACACCGTGTTGTACCCCGTCATCGCGGCTTGTTGCTCGATCTCGCGCTCGAGCATCGCAAGCCCGTGACCGGTCCCCGTAGTGTAGCCGCTCTGGTAACGCAGTCCGACGCTGAAGGGTGAGACGTATTCGACGAGGCGCGCGCGATCGGTGGTGGTGGTAACGACGAACAGCGTCAGGGCGAGGGACACGCCGATGCTGCTAAATACACTGCGCACCAGATTGAAAACCGCCGCCGCGTCGGTGCGCTGATGCGGTTCCAGCACCCGGAACGCGATCATCTGGATCGGCACGAGCACGATACCCGCGCCTACACCCTGCAAGAAGCCGGTCCACACGATCGGCCACTCGGCAACCTCGGCGGTCCACCCCGACATCTCCCAGTTGGAGAAAGCCAGGCACAGCAGGCCGAAGGCGATCAGGAGCCGAGGGTCGACCTTGCCCGTGACCTGTCCGCCGATGATGAGCGCTAGCAGCAATCCAGCGCCGCGCGGCGACTGCAGCATTCCCACAGCATCGATCGAGAAGCCGCGCAGGTGCTCGAGAAAGGCCGGCATCAGGATCATCGGCGGCAGCGTGACCAAGCCATACACCGAGATCAGCAGCAGGCTCACGATGTAGCTGCGCCGCCCAATCAGATGCGGATCGAGGAACGGTGCGGGGGCGGTCAAGGTATGCACGACGAACAGATACATGCCGAGAACCGAAAGGCACGCCAGCACGACGATCTCCTCGGACTCGAACCAGTCGAGCCGCTGGCCGCGGTCCATCATCATCTGCAGCGAGCCGATACCCACCGCCAGCGCCAGGAATCCGAACCAGTCCAGGCGGCGGGTCGAGTCACGCTCCGTATCGGGCAAGAACAGCAGGCCGCCCGTCAGAGCCAGCAGGCCGAAAGGGACGTTGATGTAGAAGATGTCGCGCCACGAGAAGTACTCGGTGAGATAGCCGCCGAGCGTCGGGCCGATCACGGAGCCGAATACCCAGCCGGCCCCCCACATCGCCATCGCCTTTCCCTGCTGCTCGGGCGGGTAGGTGTCGAGAATGATGGCGTGGGCCAGCGGAATGATAAACGCGCCGCTCATGCCCTGAACAATGCGCGCCACCACCTCCATGGTCAGCGAACTGGCCGCACCGCACACGGCGGAGGCCGCAGTGAACCCGGCCACCGCGCATACGAACAGGCGCTTGCGCCCGAATCGTGCGCTCAGCCACCCGGCCGTGGGGATCATGATGGCCGAGGCCACAATGTACGAGGTGATGACCCACGCCACCTGGTCCTGCGTGGCCGAGAACGTGCCTTGCAT
This sequence comes from Burkholderiales bacterium, assembly GCA_035499005.1. GTDB lineage: Bacteria > Pseudomonadota > Gammaproteobacteria > Burkholderiales > SHXO01 > SHXO01. The sequence goes on from DATJZQ010000080.1 coordinate 35,467, forward strand.
GTGCGGCAGCGCAACCGCCGCGATGGTCCAGTCGATGGAGTACAGCAGCGACGCGAGCATGGCCGAGCCGGTGATGAGCGCCGGGTGGCGCTTCCGGCCGTGCACTGTGATGCTCATGCTCGGCGCCTTTGTTTGGCTGCGGCCGCTACATCAGTTGCGTGCGACGGCGTCAGCGGGCTCGAGAAAGCGCGGCAGGAAGCCCTTCTCGATCAGGCCCTGCACGACGCGCGGCAGACCGCGGCTGTGACCGGTGTCGACCACCACCGTGACGGTCATGCCTGCGCGCAGCACCGGTTGACCGGGCGGTTGATCGACCCGGATGCGCACGGGCACGCGCTGCACTACCTTCACCCAGTTCCCGGTGGCGTTTTGCGGCGGCAGCACGGCGAACTCCGCGCCGGTGGCCGGGGCAATCGCGGCCACCACGGCTGGCCACTCGACATCGGGATAGGCATCCACCACAACCTGCGCCTTCTGCCCCACGCGCATGTGGGTAAGCTGTGTCTCTTTGAAGTTGGCCTCGACCCAGGCCGGCCCGCTCTGGATCAGACTGAAGACCGGCGTGCCCTTCTCCACGTGCTCGCCGCGCTGCAGCTTGAGGTTGCTCACGACGCCGGCTGCGGGTGCCTTAACCTGGACGTGCGCCAAGTCTACAGCGGCCGCCTCGTACGCCGCCTTCGCTTCGGCGTAGCGCGGATGCCGCTCCGTGGGCTGGCGCGGATCGCCCGCCAGGCTGGCGACGACGCGATTGATGCGCTCCTCCACAGCGGCCAGATGAGCGCGCGCGACCTGCAGGTTGAGCCGCGCCTCGTCGTAGACGTCGGCCCGGCTCATGCCCTTTTCCTTGAGCAGCTCCTGCCGCTCGAGCTGCCGCGCCAGGAAATCGATGCGGTCGTGCGCCTCCGCTCTCTCCAGCAGCGTCTCGCGATACTCGGCGTGGAGAGACTGCAGCTCGGTGCGCACGACGTCCATCCGCGCCCGCGCCCGGTCCAGCGTGATCTCGAACGGCACGGGGTCGAGCCGGAATAGAAGCTGGCCGGCGGGAACCGGTTCATTGTCGCGCGCCACCACCTCGATCACGCGCCCGGACACCTCCGCGCTCACCGGCAGGATATCCGCCTTCACGTAAGCGTTTTCGGTCTCGACCTCGCGCCCGCCACGCGCGTACATGCCCAGGCCGGTCAAGATCACGATCAGCGGCAGCAGCAGGATCAATATCCACCGGGTGGCGCGTCCGACGGCAATCAGCGCAGTTCTGGCGGCGGCCATACGCTAGCTCCTCCGTGCGCGCGCACCATTGCGCGCAGCTCCGTTGTCACCGCCGTTGAGATTGGCTTTCACTGCCAGCAGCGCGTCCACAAAACGGTCCCGCTCGTCCGGCGACAGCCCGGCGAGCGCATCGCGGCGCAGCTCCGCCGCAGCGGCGCGCATCGCCTTGATCGCAGGCTCCACTTCTTCAGTCAGGAACACGCGCTTGGCGCGCCGGTCGTTGGCGTCGTCCTCGCGGCGTACCAGGCCTTTCGCTTCCAGGCGATCGAGCAGGCGCCCGAGTGTCGCCTTCTCGATTTCGAGAATCTCCGCGAGGTCGGACTGCGTGACGCCGTTGCTGCGAAACAGATGATTGAGCACCCACCACTGCGACCGCGTGAAGCCGAGCGACTTCACGCGCCGGTCGAAAGTGGTGCGCAGCAGCCGCGCCACATCGTGCAGGATGAAAGCGAAGTTGCGCGACAAGTCCTCGCGGAACATGCGGGCTAGTTTAGTTGCCTAGCTTATAATAAGCAAGATTCCCACCGGCCCGAGCCAGGCCGTACGGTAACGTCGCCTCACGTCAACTAAAACAACGCGAGCCCGAATGAAGATCACCGCTATCGAGACCATCAACCTGGAGCAGTTTCCCAACGTGCTGTGGGTGCAGGTGCACACCGATGAAGGTGTTGTGGGACTGGGCGAAACCTTCTACGCGGTGGAGCCGGTCATCGCTCACATTCACCAGACCATCGCGCCTTACCTGCTCGGTGCCAATCCGCTGCAGATCGACAAGCACAGCCGGCACATGCTGTACAACTATCTCGGCTTCAAGACGGTCGGCGCGGAGATGCGCGCTGCGTCCGCGGTAGACATCGCCCTGTGGGATATTCTTGGTCAGATTACAGCCCAGCCCATCCATCAGCTCCTGGGCGGCGCGAGCCGGGACAGGGTGCGCGCCTACAACACCTGCGCCGGCTATCAGTACGTGCGCGCCAAGTCCGAGCAGGGCACTGCGAACTTTGGCATGCCCGACGACGGCGGCAGATACCAGCCCTACGAAGATCTGGTTGGATTCATGCGCTATGCGGACGAGCTCGCGCTGTCACTACTCTCCGAGGGCTACACCGGCATGAAGATCTGGCCCTTCGACGCCTACGCGGAAGCATCCAACGGCACTCACATCTCCAGCGCGGATCTGAAGAAGGCGCTGCAGCCGTTCGAAAAAATACGCGCGGCTGTGGGCGACAAGATGGACATCCACGTCGAATTTCACTCGCTGTGGAACCTGCCCACCGCGATCAAGCTCGCCAAGGCGCTCGAGCCGTTCCAGCCGTACTGGTACGAGGATCCGATCAAGATGGACAACCTCGACGCGCTCGCTGAATACGCGCACCGGACCGATGTGTGGGTCACGGCGAGCGAAACGCTCGGCACGCGCTGGGCCTTCCGCGATCTGTTCGAGAAGCGGGCTGTGAGCGTGTGCATGTTCGACGTGGGCTGGACCGGCGGCATCACCGAAGCGAAGAAGATCGCCACCATGGCCGAGGCCTACCAGCTTCCCGTCGCGCCGCACGACTGCACGGGACCGATCCTGTTGACCGCCTCCGTGCACCTCTCCCTCAACTGCCCGAACACGCTGGTGCAGGAGGTGGTGCGCGCCTTCTACCACGACTGGTACGGGCAGCTGGTAACCGAGCTGCCGCCGCTCAAGGACGGTTACATCACCGCGCCCAAAGGCCCGGGGCTCGGCACACGCCTGCAGCCCGATGTGCTCAAGCGGAAAGATGCGCGCATCCGGCGCAGCGCATTGAGCTGAGCTGGAATCTGACGTCGCGGATTGTTGACACACGGTTGACCATGCTTAACTTGCTCTGTGACGCACGCCGCTCCTATACTGAACCCACAACAAAACTCCTTCGAGACAGACGGTACCTCAAGGGGAGGAAGACCGAAACAAGGAGAGCAGCGCGCGCGCACTCCTCCGCGCGCGACGCCTCCCGCTCCGGGAAGGGCCGGTGACAGCACAGCCGGCGGAGCGTTGCAGACGCAGCACAGCTTTTCTCGTTTCCCCCTGACAGCGGAGCCTCCGGGCTCCGCTTCTTTTTTTGTGGTCGCACAGGACAGCCACCAAACCCCGGGCACGGGGAACGGCTACACTATTGCCCCGTTGCGAGGCGGATAGCGCATGGCTTTGTTTCAGAAGACCGACGGCTCGGGTATGCTGGTGCTGGCTGCCGGCGACAATATCGCGGTGGC
>DATJZQ010000081.1:0-3573 GCA_035499005.1 Burkholderiales bacterium
CGCGTGGAGTTCGACTTCGAGCAGTGGGGCAAGCTGCAGATGGCGATCTCGGGCGGCGCCGAGCACATGAACGTGCTCGCGGTGTCCAGCGGCGCGGCGCTGCAACCAAGCGGCGGTCAGCCCGTCGCAGCCGTGATCCTCCAGCCTGGCTCGACCGCCACGCAATTGCAGTTAGCCGCCGGCGACCTGGCCAGCTTTTCCGTCGGCGACATGGTTGCCGTCGATCTCGATTACCAGGGGCAGACCGGCTACGTCGGCAGCGGACTCGCGGCTGCCTACGTGAACAGTCCGGCGGACGTTTCGAGCGACGCGAACTACATTCGCCGCGTGACCTTCAACGTCGGCCGAGTGGCCGCGAAAACCGCATCATCGCTGAACCTGGCGCAGCCGTTGCTCGGCGGCGCTCCGCCGGCGGGCGCGGGGGTCCAGAAAGTCGTCGCCTTCCTCGACCGCGAAGGCGGCAGCTTCTTCCAGGAGTGGTCGGCGCTGTTTGTCATCCCGGAGGAAGGCGGCGGACGGGCTTGCTTTTACTATCCGCGGGTCCAGGCCAGCGCCCCGGCCCACGAGAAGGTGACCGTCGTAACCGAGCCGCTCAAGGGCTACGCGCTGCACGCCTCGCTTATCGCGCTGCCCTGGGCCGATTCCGCCGACGGCCAGACAATCGTGTGCTATCGCAGCTATGCACCGTCAGCCACCGCGGCGCTTTATTGATAGCTTGCGATTGCAAAACTTCCCGTCGTGCAATCACTTTTTTCCCGAACGCTTCCATTGTTTCACTTTACCGGGTCAGCGCGGAGCGGTGTACAACAAAGTGCGCTTGTTCTGGAAACCGAACTTGCACAGTGTGCCGCCGCCACGCCGGCTGGAACCGCTAGGGTTTGAGCAGCGGCCCTCTCCCGAGATGTGGGGACCCAATGAAACTGACGATTGACAACTTCGACAATCGCGGCCTTGTGGACTACACGGGCTGGCTCGACGCCCAAACTCCCCCCCGCATTCGCCGGCGCCTAAACCAAAGCAGCGAGATGCAGTTTGCCCTGATCGCTGTCCAACCGCAGTTCGTTGTTCCGATCGAAGGAGCGCGCGTGGTGCTGGCGCGCGCCAACGACGTCAGCGTATTCACCGGCTATATCTGCGCCGCGCCCGAGTATGAATATCTCGGCTGGGGCGAGTGCGGGCCGGGGTACCGTTACTCTTTGCTGGCGGTCGGCGACGAGCTCCTGCTCGATCGCCGCTCGCTTCCGGCGCGCGCGCCGTTCGTGACCCGAACTGCGGGCAGCATTCTGCAGCAGCTTGCGGAGGACGTTCTGCCTGGGGGGCTGGATTTTTCAGCCCTCCAGGCGCTCGACGTCATTCCATCCTTCGCCAGCGACCCGCGCAAACCGTGGTCGGCGCACGCCGCCGAAGTTGCCGTGCAGGCGCGCGCCACCTACCGCGTAATGGACGGCAAGCTGATCTTCCAGCCTGTGGGCAGCACCAGCCACACGCTCAGCGAAAGCTCTGCCAGCTTCTGTCCCGAGGCGCTGAAGCTCAGCTCAACCGATGCGCACACGCAAGTACAAATAAACGACCCGCGCATCAACGACGCCACCCTCAGCGGCCTCGAGGAGCCGCTGCTGCACGTGAAGGACTACTTCCTCGGCGACGGCCTCACGCTCAGCTTCACGCTCTCGCACACGCCCTTCACCAAGGTCACCGAGACGCTGGCGCACGCCTTCTTCACCAGCGTCGATCCTTATTTTCTCGAGGACGACTTCGCCGCTCCCGCGCTCGATCCGCACTACTGGCAGTTGAGCGACCCCAGTGGCGCGATCTCGATCAGCGGCGGCGCGCTGCAAATTCAGGGCGGGACCGCCGCCGACGGCCAGACGAACGTCACGTTCGTCGAACAGGTGGAGCTCGGCGGCGGACTGATGCTGCGCCACGGCGAAGTCAGCTTCACTGCTGCTTCGAGCGGAATCATCGGCGGGCTGTACACGGGAAGCATCGTGCTGGCGAACTGCTTCGCCGGCTTCAACATCGCGCCGTCGGGAAGCCAGTGCACGATTCAGGCGGTCATCAACGGCGCGCTCGTGGGCTCGCCTATGACTACCGTCGCCGGACACCGCTACGCGCTCACCACACATCTTTATGCGACGGAGATTTTCCGCCGCCAGCAGACTTTTCACTCCTCGGTGAATCCGGCGGGGGCGGGACGCGGTGGCGCAGCCATCGCTGCGGATGTGCAGGTGGTGCTCGAAGTTCACGATATCGACCCGGCGAATCCCGGATCGCTGCAGGCCATCTCCACCGTGCTCTTCGACGGCCTTGTGCCCTCCGCCCCGGCATACTGTAGCTACGCGCTGGTGGATGCCATCAGCCTGCACGCCGCCATCAACTACGCGCAACTGCAGCGCGTGGTGGAGGCCGTAGTCCGCAGCGCCGCGCCCGCGGCGGCCTATCGCACGCGCCTGCTGGGAGCGCTCGCCGACGGCGCCGAAGGAGCCATCAGCAGCTACTACCTCGATTTTTATCCCGCGTACGCGCCCGTGCTCAACGAGAACATCAAAGTCAGCTACCGCAGCAGCGCGCTGTCGTTGGCGCACGTTGTAGACCCGAACAGCGCCGCCAGCCTGGCGCTCGGCCCCGATGCCGGCGTTCGCAGCGGCGCCAAGCACGTGACCGCGCCGCCGGCGCGCACCAGCGCCGAGTGCGAAATCGCCGCGCTCGCCCTGCTCGCCGACTCCTGCCAGCAGGCCTGGACCGGCCAGTACAACGTGTGGAGCGACTTTTTCCCCGCGCCTGGGCAGGACATTTTTCCCGGCGACTCGATTGCCATTAGCGTGCCCTCGCGCGGCGCAGCCTTCACCGCCATTGTGCGCGAAGTCGACTGGCAGCTCGCCGACCTCGCGGGCGAGCGCGGCCAGTACAAGATCTCGTTTTCCAACGACGCCGCCGCGCCCTTCGGATTCATCTTCGAAGGCGCCACACCTGCAGCACCCACGAGATCCATCACCACGGCGCAAGTGGGCAGCTCGACCATCGCCGATCTCACCCAAGCCGAGATCACCACCGTGACCTCCACCACGGTCGCCATTGATGCCGGCGTTGCGCCCCCGGCCGGCGGCGGCATCGAGGTGCGCAGCAGCGACTACGGCTGGGGTCCGGGCAACGATCGCTATCTCATCGGCCGCTTCGGAACCGAGACCTTCACGGTGCCGCGTCTCGCGCGCAAGCAGAACTACTATCTGCGGCAATATGACGCATCATCGCCGCCGCGCTACTCGCGCTACTCCACCTTGCTGCACCTCGATTATCCGAATTAGTTGGCAGTTAGTCGTTAGCCCCCAGGTCGTTGGTGGTTAGCAGGAACGGTAGTCGTGAGGCCGCAAGCGCCGAGAGAGCTGTTCTGCTCACGACTTACGACTTCATGGCGAACGACTGTCGACTAACAACCAGCGACTTCACTGACAACTTTTCTATGAACGAATTCGAATCCACCGTGCTCTCCGATTTGGCCGAGCTGAAGACCCACATGCGCTGGCTGATCGGCAACGGCAAGCCCGGCCGCCTGCAGGAGCTGGAAGCGCGCGT
>DATJZQ010000082.1:0-6714 GCA_035499005.1 Burkholderiales bacterium
GGCCAGACGATCAAGCACCCGATGGGCTTCGACATCAAGATCGAGACGCCGCTCGACTTCATGGGCGTGACCGACCATTCGGAGTATGTGGCCGTCACCAAGCAGGCCAACACCCCAGGGTCCTACGTGAGCAAGCTGCCCGAGGCGCAGCCTATGATCATGAAGGATCCGAACAGCTCGGAAGAGCAAAACAAGGTGTTCTCGTACCTGCTCAAGCTGGGCTCAGGCGCGCCGGTGAAAGCGTTCATGGACCCGAAGGTCACTGCCACGGTGTGGAAGGAAAACGTCAAGATCGCCGATGAGAACAACCATCCGGGCAAGTTCACCGCGTTCTGCTCCTACGAGTGGACGTCGATGCCGGGCAACCGCAACCTGCACCGCAACGTCTTCTTCCGGGCCTGCGAGAAGGTACCGGACTATCCATTCAGCGCGCTCGATTCCAAGCTCCCCACGGAACTGTGGAACTGGATGGACGCGCAGCGCAAGGCCGGCAACGAGCTGCTCGCGATCTCGCACAACGCCAACGTGAGCGACGGCTGGATGTACCCGGTCGACATCGACAACACCACCGGGCGGCCGATCGATGCCGCCTGGGCGGCCGCGCGCGACCGCAACGAGCGCCTGGTCGAGATCAAGCAGGGCAAGGGGCAATCGGAGACGCATCCCTTGCTGTCGCCGAACGACGAGTTCGCCGGCTACGAGCTGTATGAGGCAATCCTCGGCCTTCCAGCCGACGTCGGCCGCATCGACCGCATCACGGGCAGCTACGGGCGGCAGGCGCTGAAAGACGGCATTGCGATGCAGGACACGCGCGGCTACAACCCGTACAAGTTCGGCATGGCCGGCGGCTCCGACTCGCACAACACCGCCAGCCCGTACCGGCAGGACAACTTCTACGGCCTGCACGCCGATGCGGACGGGACGCTCGAGCGTCGCTTCGCCGGCGTCCTCATCGGCGGCACCATGGACGTGCGTCTGGAGAACCCCGGCGGCCTGACCGGCGTGTGGGCGGAGGAAAACACGCGGGCTTCGCTGTGGGACGCGATGTACCGCAAGGAGACCTTCGGCGTCAGCGGCCCGCACATCAAGGTGCGCTTCTTCGGCGGCTGGGGCTACAACAAGGATGTCCTGAATGCCAAGGACTGGGTGAAGCAATCCTACGCGGGCGGCGTCCCCATGGGTGGCGACTTGCAGCCGATGCCATCGGGGGAGAAGGGCACGGCCCCGAGCTTCGTCGTCTGGGCGGTGAAGGATCCGACCTCCGGCAATCTCGACCGCATCCAAATCATCAAGGGCTGGACCCAGAACGGCCAGAGCTTCGAAAAGATCTTCGACGTCGCCTGGGCCGGCGACCGCAAGCCGGACAAGTGGTCGGGCCGAGTGCCCGCCATCCAGAGCACAGTGAACATCGAGACGGCCACCTACACCAACAGTGTCGGTGCGACGGAACTCAAAACGGTTTGGACGGATCCGGGGTTCGACGCCAGCCTGCATGCCTTCTACTACACCCGCGTGCTGGAGATTCCCACGCCGCGCTGGACCCTGATCCAGGCCGTCAAGTCCGGGCTGCCGCCGCCCGACATCGTGCCGCTGACGGGCCAGGAACGCGCTTGGAGCTCGCCGATCTGGTACACGCCGTCGGCCGAGGCGCGCAAGAACGCTCCGGCGGGCATGACCGTCACCGAGCTGAAGCAGAAGGGGGCCAGCGCCCTGAATGACGCTCAGCTGAAGACGCTCATCGTCGGCAAGGCCTTCTGGATGCAGAACAACGTGACGGGAGAACAGTTCAGCCAGAATTTCACGGCCGAGGGGCAGACGATCGTGTTTCGCGTTGGAGCGAACGCCGTCGTGCCGAGCAGTGTCGGCAACGTCGGGCGCGACGGCTATGAGGGAATCACCAGCCCGTACAAGATCGAGGGCGGCAAGCTCGTGATCCCCGTGTCGCAGCAGCCGTATTCGATCACGCTCTACAAGCTGGGTAACACCTACTATGCCGCGCGCAGCAACGAGTTCGGCTACGCCAACTACGAGATCATTCCGCCGCCGCAGATCGCGTCGAACCCGCTCACCGCGCTGTCGAACCAGTTCTCGATTGAGCTGGGGCTGACGGAGCAGCAGAAACAGCAGATCGTTCCGATCCTCGGGGAGGAGATCAAGCAACTGGGAGCGTTGAAGAAGAACACCTCCCTCAGCGCCGTGCAGAAGGTGGAGCAGTTGAAGAAGCTTGGCGCCTCGTTCGACGAGAAGCTCAAGCCGTTGCTCAATCCGGAGCAACAGCAGAAGTTCGAGGCGATGCGCGATCAGATGCGCAAGCGGATCGCCGAGAAGATCGCGAGCCAGGCGGCTGGCAAGTTGGAAAAGGCGGCCAAGCAGGATGTAGATGAGCTCAAGAAGGCGTTGGAGGGGGCGTGGTTTGGCCGGTAGACCAGCCTCGATCCTTTAGGGCCGATCAGCCAGTGCGCTTCGCGCTGCCTGCGCTCGGACGAAGGCGGCAGACGACACGGGGCTTGCTCGCCGGGGTGCTGCTGTGCATGAGTGCCGCGGCGGCTGCATGTCCCCTCTGTCTGGGTGCGGGCCAGCCAACCAAGGCACAGCAGCTGGCCGCTGCCCAGCAGGCGGTGCTGGCGGTCCCGACCGCTAGAGCGAGTCGGTTCCGCGTTATCGAAGTCATCAAGGGCGAGCGGCCTTCGGCCAGCACGATCGAAGGCGGGTACGCCCGCTTCGGTCCCGCCGCGGACGCCGAGGTGCCGAAGGGAAAGACGCTGCTGCTCGTGCGGGACGATCAGTTCCCGAGCTGGACCATCCTCGGCGCGATCGGCAGAGAGCAGTCGGCCTGGCTGCGCAAGCTCGCCGCGGGAAAGTCCGCCGAGGAAATCAGCGCGGAGGACTGGCGCGCCCGCGTCGCGCTCGTTGTGCCCTATCTCGAGAATCCCGAGCCGCTGGCTGCCGAGATCGCATACGGTGCGCTCGCCGCCGCGCCGTATGCGGCAGTGCGGACCGCGAAGCCGCGCCTCGACGCACGCGCCGTCCGTGCGTGGCTGGCAGACCCGGAGCTCTCCGGGCGACACCGGCTTTACCTCCTGCTGCTGGGGGTTGCCGGCAACGCGCGGGACACCGCTGCCCTCGAGCAGCGCCTGGAAGCGGCATGGAAATCGGGCAATGCGATGAACCTGGCACCGATGCTGGCCGCGGACCTCGAGCTGCGCGGCGCGGCCCGCATGACATGGGTCGAAGACAGATATCTACGCGACCGCGCGCGCTCAACGCCGGAAATCGAGGCGGCGCTGCTCGCGCTGTCGGTGCATGGCAACGCGAACAGCGTGATCCCGCGCGAGCGAGTGATCCAGTCCTACCGGATGTTCATGAAGGAGCACCAGGAGATCGCCGGATACGTCGCGCAGGACCTCGCGGCCTGGCAGTACTGGGATGCAGTGACGGAGTACGTCGCGCTGATGAAATCCGACGTCCGGCAGCAGTACCCGTCCCGGCTGGCGATTCTCGCGTACCTGCGGCAAAGTCCCTCCGTGGTCGCGCGCGAGCTCGCACTGCATACCCAGGCCCTGCCGGGAACGCGCCGCTATTGATTCTTGCGTGAACGCCCAACCACCCCGTCACGCGTCACGAGCGAGCAGCGATGAAGACAGTTCTAACGCTGGCAGCAGCCGCGGAAGCCGCTACCGGGATCGTCCTCGTGGTGTACCCGCCGATCGTGGTTCAACTGCTGTTCGGCGCCGACATTGCGGGCGTGGGTGAGGTGGTGAGCCGCTTCGCCGGCATCGCACTGATTGGCCTGGGGGTAGCGTGCTGGCCCAACGTTTCGGCGCGCCCACCGCTTGACGGGATGCTGACGTACGGAATGCTCGCCACGTTGTACCTCGTCTACGTCGGCGTTGGCGGCGCAGCGGTTGGTGTGTTGCTGTGGCCGGCGGTCGTGGCGCACGCGATCCTCGTCGTATTGCTCCTGCACGCGCGATTCAAAAAAGCAACGAGTGATGTCGGTGGTGCATGATCGGTCCCCGTGCCATAGCTCGATTGGAGCGAGTGGCGAATGACGTGTCGGTAGCAGATCACGCGCAGCGGTCGCGGCTGCGCCTATCCTTTCCCTCCACGGCGAGGCGTTGGCTGCGCGAGCCACTGCTGCATTTCCTGCTGATTGGCGGTGTCCTGTTTGCCACCTACGCCTATTTCGAGCGCGGCCTCGGCGCGGGTGAGATGTCGAAGCAGATCCGTTTGACGCCGGACGATGTGCTCGCGATGGGCACGTACTTCCAGTCGCAGTGGCACCGCATGCCCACGCCCGAGGAATTCCGCCATCTGGTGGAAAACAAGATACAGGAAGAAGTCCTTTATCGCGAGGCGGTCGCGATGGGGCTCGACAAGGACGACACCATCGTCAAGCGCCGCATGGCTCAGAAGATGCAATTCCTGGCCGAGGACGTGGCGGCAGCGCACGAGCCCGACAGCGCCGAACTCGAAGCCTGGTATGCGAAGAATGCAGGCAAATTTGCTCTCTCGGGCCGCATCAGCTTCCGGCAGATCTATTTCTCGCCGGACCGACGCGGTGAGCATGCGCGCGAGGATGCGGTGAAGGCGCTCGCGAAGCTCGCGAGCCAGCCCGTCGACTCGAAGCTCGCCGCGTCCTTCAGCGATCCGTTCATGCTGCAGGACTACTATGGCGACCGGTCACCGGTCCAGTTGGCCAAAGAATTCGGGCCGGTCTTCGCCCAGGCCATCTTTCGCGCCAAGCCAGGCGCCTGGCAGGGGCCGATCGAATCCGGTTTCGGCTGGCACCTCGTCTTCGTCGATTCGTTTGTCCCCGGGCGTACACCGGCCTTCGCCGAGGTCGAGTCCGACGTGAAGACAGCCTGGCTGGCGGATCAGAAGGCGGAGGCCTGGCGCAAGGCCTACGAGAAGATGCGCGCGAAATACACGGTGCTGCTTCCGGTGCTCCCGGAGCCTGCCGAGAGCACGCCACGATCATCCCCGTTGACCAACGCGAGTCCGCCGCCAACAAAACCGCTGCCATGAGCCGACTGGCGCGTTGGGCCGGGAATCTTGGGGTGTCCGTGTGCATCGCATACGCGCTCGTCTCGCCTTCGGCGCAGGCGCACGAGGCGCGCCCTGCTTATCTCGAGATCAAAGAGACGGCGCCAGGCCAGTTCAGCGTGCTGTGGCGCACGCCCGTTCTGGCGGGCATGCGGCTGCCGGTCGCGCTGAGAATGCCCGGCGGCGCAAAGAACCTGAAAGATCCAGCTTTGCAAGAACTGACGGATTCGCTCGTCGAGCGGCGGTGGATCGACGCCGGGCCGAATGGACTGGCAGGCAAGCGCATCGAATTTCCCGGGCTACAGTTCACCATCACCGACGTGCTGGTCCGCGTCGAGATGCTGGACGGCACGAAGTGGACGACCATTGCCCGTCCTTCGCAGCCTTGGGTCCAGATTGCCGCCTCGCAGACCTGGTACGAAGCGGCAGCGACATACATCGTGGAAGGCATCCGGCATATTCTGTTCGGCGCAGACCACATGCTTTTCGTACTCGGACTGTTGCTGATCGTGAAGGACCTGTGGACGCTGGTGAAGACCGTGACCGCCTTCACCGTTGCGCACAGCATCACGCTTGCCATCGCGACGCTCGGATACGCTGAAGTGCCGGTGCTGCCGCTGAACGCCGCGATCGCCCTGAGCATCCTCTTTCTCGGACCGGAAATCGTTCGCTCGTGGCGCGGTGAGACGAGCTTCACGATCCGGCATCCTTGGGTGGTCGCGTTTGCCTTCGGGCTGCTGCACGGATTCGGCTTTGCGAGCGCGCTGACCAGTGCCGGATTGCCGCGGCAAGAGCTACCGCTCGCGCTGGTCAGCTTCAACCTCGGCGTGGAGCTCGGGCAGCTCGGATTCATCGCCCTTGTGCTGGCGTTGGAGCGTTCCTTCCGCGTGCTGGAAATCCGCTGGCCACGTTGGGCACAGGCGCTTCCCGGATACACGGTAGGCGCGCTCGGAGCGTTCTGGACCGTGCAGCGCGTGGCGTTGCTTGTGGGGGCTCTCAGATGAGACCACCGACCTATCCTGGCTACATCACGGCCGGGCTTGCGGTTGCGCTCTGGTCCGGCCAAGCCGAAGCACACCTGAATTCCACTGGCATGGGACCGGTATACGACGGGCTGATGCACTTCCTGACCAGCCCCGAGGACCTGGTTCCCGCTCTGGCGCTGGCGCTGCTTGCCGGACTGCGCGGCGCTAGTTATGGACGGCAAGCGTTGTTTACGCTCCCGGTAGCGTGGCTGTTAGGCAGCCTCCTTGGATTGGCGACTGCCGTAACGAGTGGCGGCGCAGTACTGTCGTCGTTCTGGTTTCTTCTGACGGGCGGGTTGGTGGCCGCCGACGCCAAACTATCATCGCGGGTGATGATTGCTCTGGCTGCGCTGCTCGGTCTTTATCACGGGTATTTCAACGGCACGGGGATGGGGCAATCGGTATCGGCGATTTTGGCCGTCTTCGGGTTGGCTCTTGCGGTGTTTGTTCTGATTGCTCTTGCGGCAGCGTTCGTAGTCCAGTTACGGGCATACTGGGCGCGGATCGCCGTGCGCGTCGCCGGAAGCTGGATCGCCGCCAGCGGTCTGCTGCTGCTCGGTTGGGCGGTTCGCGGGAGTTGACGCGCGCGAGGTCTCGCCGGCTGAGATAGGCAACCCGAACGCGACAGCGTGCCGCGTCCCGG
>DATJZQ010000083.1:0-3005 GCA_035499005.1 Burkholderiales bacterium
TCTCGGAGCTCGATTCCGCACAGGGATTCGGGCGCATCGAGACCGAGGACGGACGCTTGATCTACTTCCATCGCAACAGCCTGATCGACGGCCGATTCGAGGATCTGACGACCGGTACCGAGGTACGCTTTGCCGAGGAAGTCGGGGATCTTGGCCCGCAGGCGAGCACCGTTTATGTGATCTCAGGGGCGATGCGCAGTCAGTGACCTGCGCGATTCCCCGGGAGCGCGTGAATCGGCGCTGCCGAGCCGAGGAGTTCCGTTTCGCACGACGGCGGAAAGCCGTGCATGCTCTGTTAGCCGCGGGACCCAAGATTTCACTTTACCTGCGAGGCCTTTGCGCATTGCGGGGCGTGCGCTCTCCTTCTTGACAAGTGCCACCGGCCGAGCGCAGTGATCCGCCTCTGCATACGCTTCGGCCGGAAATGCGTCTTTGAGGGAATTACCCGGCGACACGTGCCAGCGAAGGCCTGTAGATGGCCGCCTACGACACCTTCGGTCACGCGGCGCAGCGTGACTGAGGATCAAGTGCCGTCTGGTCCGGCGAAGGTTATCGGTCCCGTACAGAGCCCCGAAGCCAAGTGCGTGCCGCGGCCAAACGGGCTGACTTGGGCCTCCTCACCTTTGGGGTGGGTGTGGGAGCGCGCATAGCCGCGCGGCCCAGGCGTAGCGCTGGCGCGCGGCCGGACACGCTCGTTCGCTTGCTCGGGTGTGGCGCTCAAACCGAGGAGAGCGTTGCGCGATATGGCGAGGAAGACCATCGAAGCGAACAGTTCAGGTACGCGGGCCCTGCGTCGTGCAGCCCGTCACTTCGTCCGCCGAGCATCGCGAGCGCTTGCGTCGCCGCGCTTGTCCGATACTGCGGTGCACGATGCGCGCAAGGATCTTAAGAGGGCCCGGGCGGCTTTGCGACTTCTGCGGCCTGCGCTCGGCGAGCCGACTTATCGGCGCGAGAATACGCTGCTGCGCGATGTGGCGCAGGACCTCAATGCAGCTCGCGATGCGAAGGTGCTGACGCAGACGCTCCAATCGCTGCGCCGCAGCCACCGCGCACTGCGACGCGACGCGGACGTCGCCGAGTTGCTGCGCACACTGCAGGCTGATCAGGCAGGTCTGCAGCAGCGGCTCCGCGAACACCCGACAGAACTCGGGCGGATGCGCCGCGCCCTCGAGCAATTGTGCGACCGTGTGATGCACTGGCCTGTCGGCACTCACGGTTGGTCGGTGCTCGGTCCGGCATCGAAGCGGATCTACAGGAGTGGTCGCCGCGCGCTGCCGACTGCACGGCCCCGTCCCACGGAAAGGGCGCTGCATGAATGGCGCAAGCAGGTGAAGTACCTGCGTTATGCCTTGGAAATGCTGGCGCCAATGCAGGCCCGGAAGGTGGCGCGACTTGCGCGGCAGGCCGAGGAACTGACCGATTGCTTGGGCGAGGCGCACGACTTGGCCATACTTGCCCAGAAGGCCCGGGTTTACGCGGAGGGCAATCGCGCGGACCTCCGGCCACTATTCACGATCATCGACCGGGAGCGCGACCGGCTTAGTCTCGAGGCGCTGTCGAGTGGCGAACAGCTCTACCGAGCCAAGCCACGCGACTGGGAAAGGCAACTAGAGCGTTCTTGGATTCGATGGCGGCGTACGGATTAAGACACCTTTCAGGTTTCAGCCGCCGGAGGGTGGATGGAGCACCGACCTCTGCAGCGTCCGTAATGGCTGTTATCGTGCTCCGGTCAAGCGCGCTCGCAGGCCGAGCTTCTTTGGCGCGCGGCGCTTTGCGCAACATTTCACTGGGAACAGCGTTCAAAAGTACACCTCCTCCGGCACGCTAACGCCCAACGATTTTGAGTGCACGCGCCGAAAGGGGCGATCCGCGAAATACCTACCGGTGCGCTTGGGGCGCTGGACGGCGCGAGCGACCTTGCCGGTTGCAGGCGCCGCGCTTTCAAAGGTTCAAGACGCCAGAGAGCGGCGAGCCGCTAGTATCCTGCGCTCGGATGTTCTTTGCGTCCCGAAGTATTCGGGTAAGCGGTTGCGCAGGCTACTCGTACCTCATATGAGTCGCTCGAGCTACCCATTATTCGGCCCCCCTCACGGCTGTTGATGCCGCGCCACGCGGTCGGGCGTGGCGGGTGAACCACGCGATGGCCAGTGTCGTTACCTGCTCGAGCGCGCCCGGCTCAACGAACAGGTGCGTGGCGCCCGGCACGGTTGCCAGTTCCTTCTCGCAGCGCAACTGTCGAAGTGCATCTCGATTGAGAGCCACGACCTGCGGGTCATTGCCACCCACGATGAGCAACGTCGCGGCGCGCACGCGCGAGAGCGCCGGGCCGGCCAACTCGGGCCGGCCACCCCGTGAAACCACCGCGGTTACCTCTAGGATTTCTGCGGCAGCGGCCAGTGCAGCAGCCGCTCCCGTGCTCGCCCCAAAGTAGCCGACCGCGAGGCCACGCAGGCGCGGCTGCTGAAGGGTCCATTCAGTTGCGGCCGCCAGGCGCGCGGTGAGCAAGGGAATGTTGAAGCGCAGTGCGGCGGTGACCGCATCGATTTCCTCCTCCTTCTCCGTCAGCAGGTCGAGCAGCAGCGTGGCGATCCCGGCCTGCCGGAGATGCTCTGCAACGAAGGTATTGCGCGGGCTCAGCCGGCCGCTGCCGTGTGCAAAGAGGATGATTGAGCTCGCATCGAGCGGGAGACGGAGTAGGCCGTGTAATTTGACGGCGCCTGCCTGAATCGACACTGCCTCAGGAGTGGAGGTGGTCCTGGGATCCATGACGACACCGCCGGCCAGAACGCTATGACGCAGCATGCGCCATGGCGCCCGCAAGCGGTATAGGCATAGTTACGAGGCTTGGCGCCGCCGCAGACCGCCGATTGGGCTCACCCCCGCTCGGATGTTTCCGGAGCACGAATCATCAGGACGGGGCCGGGACTGTGCCGCAGGATGTACTCGGCATCGCTCCCCATCAGGATTCGGCGCACGCCACGCCTGCCGTGCGTACCGCAGACGAT
>DATJZQ010000084.1:0-3622 GCA_035499005.1 Burkholderiales bacterium
GGCGCCGTGATTACGATTACCGGCGGTCATGGCGACTTCCGTCAATTGTCTGAATTGCCGCGGACGATCGGCGGCCCGCTCAGCCGCATGGAACAGCTTGGCGCCAGTGCTGTCGCCGACAGCCCCGACGAGGTGCGCGTCCGCGTCCGCGAGCAACTCATGCAGGGTGCCTCCCAGATCAAGCTGACCGCTGGCGGCGGTGTCTCCTCGCCGCACAGCCCGATCGACGCGTCGACTTTCACGGAGGCGGAACTGCGGGCGGCGGTTGAAGCGGCCGGCAATTGGGGCACTTACGTCACCGTGCACGCGTTTACGCCCGAAGCGATTCAGCGAGCCATTGCCGCGGGTGTGAAGTGTATCGAACATGGCTTCCTGATGGACGAGGCCACCGCCAAGTTGATTGCCAGTAAGGGCGTGTGGTTGAGTCCGCAGCCTCTCCCCGAGAAGTTGAGACAAGGCTTTCCGGTAGGCTCGGTCCAACGAGCCAAGGCCGATGAAGTCTGGCCGGGCATAGCCCGGACGTACGAGCTGGCAAAGAAATACAAGATCAAGACGGCGTTCGGCACTGATGTCCTGTTCTCGCAGGCCTTGGCGCAGCAACAGGGGGCCATTCTGGCGTCGCTTGTCCGCTGGTACACGCCGGCGGAAGCGCTCGTGATGGCCACCGGGACGAACGCCCAGTTGCTGGCGATGTCCGGGAAACGCAACCCCTACCCCGGGAGGCTGGGTGTCGTCGAAGAGGGAGCGCTGGCCGACCTTCTTCTCGTCGACGGCAACCCAATCGAGAACATCAAGCTGATCGAGGATCCAGCCAAGAACTTCGTCCTCATCATGAAGGACGGAAAAATCTACAAGAACACGCTGTCAAAGTGATAGCGGGTTTGACGAGATTCGAGGATCCGTCTCGAGCGAAGGAATCGAATATGGCCAATGAGGAACGAGTCCGTGTGACGGTCGACGAGCGTGGCGTCGCTGAAGTCGCGATGGTCCGCGCCGACAAAATGAACGCGATCGACGCGGCGATGTTCCAGGGCTTGATCGGTGCCATCGACCAGCTGCGCGGCGACAAACGGGTGCGGGCTGTGGTCCTGCACGGCGAGGGCAGAGCGTTCTGCGCAGGCCTGGACATGGGGCGGTTTCAGGAGATGGGCTCGGGCCAGACCAGCGGCACGCTGGGAAACATCCTCGAGAGAACGCATGGCCCGGCGAACGGTCCTCAGCAGGTTGCATGGGGCTGGCGCGAACTGCCGGTGCCCGTGATCGCCGCGGTGCACGGTGTAGCCTTCGGCGGTGGCCTGCAGATCGCGCTTGGCGCTGACATCCGCTGCATTCATCCCGCTGCCCAGCTCGCCGTGATGGAGATCAAGTGGGGACTGGTACCCGACATGGCGGGCTGCGTGCTGCTCACCGAGCTCGCGCGCCCCGACGTCGCACGCGAGCTGACGTTCACCGGGCGCATCGTCTCCGGCACCGAGGCCCTCGCACTTGGCCTCGCGACCCGAGTGTCCGACAACCCTCTCGAGGATGCGCGGGCGCTCGCCGCGGTGATTGCAAGCCGCAGCCCCGACGCGATCCGGGCCGGGAAGCGGCTGCTCAACGCTGCGTCACCGGTCGACGCCGAAGCGGTGCTGATGAGCGAATCGCGGGAACAGCAGCGCCTCATCGGGAGCCCGAACCAGCGCGAAGCCGCAGGAGCCGGCCTGGAGAAGCGCGATCCCAGGTTCGTTGATTGACAAGATACCGCGTTAGCTCAATCCGGCCGGCTCGAATGGCGGCTTCGGGATTCACGAGCTGAGAAGGCTCGCGATGTCATATCCCCGCGTTGTCGCGCTAACGCTGCTGACGATGATTGCGTTTGCCGGCAATTCGTTGCTCTGCCGGGTCGCGCTCAAGCATACCGGCATCGACGCAGCCAGCTTCACCACGATTCGGCTGGTCTCCGGCGCCGTGGTGCTCTGGCTGATAGCGAGACTTCTTCGCGCCGATCGGAGCGGCGGCGGAAACTGGCGGTCGGCGTTCGCCTTGTTTGCCTACGCAGCCGGCTTTTCCTTTGCCTATCTGAGTCTGCCGGCGGCGACCGGCGCTCTGGTGCTATTTGGCGCCGTCCAGGCAACAATGATCGGTTATGGCATCTGGAGTGGAGAGCGCCTGCGCGGTCTACAGCTAGCCGGCTTTGTGCTCGCACTCGGAGGGCTGGTTGGCTTGCTGCTGCCGGGCATTTCTGCACCGCCTTTGTCGGGATCCCTGCTGATGCTGGCCGCGGGCATCGCGTGGGGCGTCTATTCCCTGCGCGGTAGAGCGGCCGGAGACCCAACAAGAGTGACGGCAGGAAACTTCCTGCGGGCGGTTCCCTTCGCAGCGCTGTTGAGCGTTTTGACGCATGACGGCGCTGCGGTCGACACCGCCGGGGTCGCGTACGCAGTTGCGTCGGGCGCGCTGGCTTCCGGGATCGGCTACGCCATCTGGTATTCAGTATTGCCCGCGCTGAAGGCCACGAGCGCTTCGATCGTGCAGCTTAGCGTTCCGCCGATTGCGGCCGTGGGCGGCATCGTCTTCCTCGGCGAGCCCCTTACGCTGCGCCTGGTGTTGACGTCGGCAGCTATACTGGGCGGAATCGCGCTGGTGATCCTGGTAAATCAGCGCGCGAGTGGAACCCAAGCGGCCGCTCCTGCCGACGCCAAGAGCGGGCGCGGCTAAGCGGGGCTACTAACGGAAAACGCACGCATGCGAATCGAGGGCAAATGCCACTGCGGGAACATTCGCTACGCGCTGGATTGGCCAGGCGATGGAACCGACATCAAAATCAGGGCGTGCGGTTGCTCTTTCTGCGTCAAGCACGGCGGCAGCTGGACCTCCCACCGAGACTCGGAACTCATCGCCGAAGCTCGTGATGCGTCTCTCGTCTCAAAATACAAATTTGGGACACGCACCGCCGAGTTCTACGTTTGCTCCCGCTGTGGCGCAGTGCCTTTCGTGACCAGCGAAATCGATGATCACCTGTACGCCGTCGTCAATGTGAACACATTCGAAGGCATCGACCCGTCCTCGTTGATGCGGACGGCGACCAACTTCGACGGCGAAGGCACCGGCGAGCGCCTCGAGCGTCGCAAGCGCAACTGGATTCCGACTGTACGAATCTCTGGTGCCTGACCAGCCTTTGACGGAGGCCATCCGTGGATCAGCAACTCAAGCATTACGAATCGAAGCTCACGTTCGAAACCGATTCCTGGGATCTGAAGGTCGCCCTGGAAGCCGGGGAGAGCATCGTCGTCATCGATGCCCGCTCAACCGAGGCGTATCAACAGGAGCACATTCCGGGAGCGGTCAATATTCCACATCGAAAGATGAGCGCGGAAACGACCAAGAGCATCAATCGGGCGGCGCTGGTCGTCACCTACTGCGACGGCATCGGCTGCAATGCCTCCACCAAGGGTGCTTTGAATATGACGAAGCTCGGGTTCCGGGTGAAGGAGCTGATCGGCGGTCTGGACTGGTGGAAGAGGGACGGGCATCCAACGGAGGGGGCTGCATCAGGCAGCAAAGCCGAGGCTTGTGGCTGCGAGTGAGCACGCTGACGCCGCCCTATACGTATGACGAGCACCAGCGTGAACCCTCGAAGCCC
>DATJZQ010000085.1:0-4446 GCA_035499005.1 Burkholderiales bacterium
CGTCAAGATGGTGCTCACCGGCGAGGGATCGGATGAGCTGCTGGGCGGCTATCCCAAGCACGTGTACGAGCGCCACGTCGCCGCCTACCAGCACCTCCCCCGGTGGCTGCGCCAGCGCCTGCTCGAACCGCTGGTTGGCGCGCTGCCGTACCGCTTCCGTCGGGCCAAGACGGCCATCGTGAACCTCGGCATCGAGTCGCACGAGGAACGGATGCGCCGCTGGTTCGGCGCCCTGACCGAGGAGGATTGTGGGCAGTTGCTGGACCCGCGCACGGTGCCCTCCGGCCCGCAGGCGAGGCTACCCCAGGCTGCCGCCGGCGATTCAGCCCTCAGGGCGATACTGTTCTTCGATCAGACCAGTTGGCTCCCGGACAATCTACTCGAGCGCGGCGACCGCATGACCATGGGCGCCTCGATCGAGGCGCGCATGCCGTTCCTGGATCAGGAGCTGGCCGCCTTTGTCTCGAAGCTGCCTGACAGCTGGCGCGTGCACGGCTTCACCACCAAGCGAATATTGCGCGCCGCGACTCAGCGGCTGTTGCCGCCGGCCATCCTGCAGCGGCGCAAGGTGGGCTTCCGCGTGCCGGTCAACGAATGGTTCCGCGGTCCGCTGCGCGAGTACCTGCTGGGTCACCTCACCGGAAACGATTCGCGCACACGACCCTACTACCGGCCCGCGGCGCTCCAGCGCGTGCTACAGGAGCACATCAGCGGGCGTCACAACCACGAAAAGCTGCTGTGGTGCCTGCTCACTCTGGAGATCTGGCATCGCGCCTACGGGCTGTAAGGCTGCAACTCCAGAGGCCCCGCGGGCTGACGCAACCTGCGCGCGGCGCCGTGTCTCCCGGCGAGATGACTTAAGCAATTCCGACGCAGCCGAAGTCAGCGCCACAGCACATTCGACCCAGCCGGCACCGTGATGCCGGTCACACCGTGCAGCGCGCGCACGGGGCTTCATGGAGCCTGTTCTAGAGCATAGGCGAGGCTGCCGTGTGGTACCTGTTACTGGAAGTGGCGCTGGGCTGGTGTGCCCTGTCCGTGCTGCTGGTGCTCTTGTGGGTCGCCGTGCGAGAGATCTCGCGCCAGGCCGCAGCACGCAGACGCCCCCCCTCCGAAGCGTCGCAGCACCTGCCCGGGACGCGCGGCAGCAAGCTCACCTGATGCGACTCATTGCGTACCGGCACGAGTAGAGGTAGCGTTGCCACACCAAGAAGAGCCCACGCATGGGCCGGCTGGAACCCAGATGTCCGAATTCCGCGCATATGCCTATCGTCAGGCCGCAGAGCAGTCCTGCTATCTGGCCCTGTGGCTCGTCACGACGGTCCTGGCCGCGAAATTCACGGGCCTGTGGGCGTTGCTCCCCGGCTTTGTCGCATTGCGCTGCGCAGCCGTGTGGCTGATTAGCCTGTCGCGGGTCAATCGGCTGAGCAGCTAGAACCAGGGCAAAACCTCTAGCATCCGCCGCAGACACGGCGGCGATCTCAGATAAGAAGCTGCCCTGCCTCAGGGAGTAGCAGAGGCGTGGCGGACAAATTCCCGCAGCGAGCTGAGCTGATCCTCGAAGAGCTCGTAGTCGAGCGGCGCCGCCTCACCACCGAGGCGCAATGAAAGATGATGGGTCGCCGCGATCGACTGCAGGGTGGGGAGGTCGGTCGTGTAGACGTACGGCGTCGCGGAACCAAACGGCGGCCGATGTACCGGCACGCCGATGCCCGCTTCACGCGCCGAAGCCTTGCGTGATGCCAGCTCGATGCGCCGGTCGTCCGCCTGAAGGACCAGTGGCGTATCGGCGCAGGGTCCCGAACCGGATGAGCGGGAGACGCCGACCGACCAGCAGTAGGTGATCAGCACGTAGCTGATGTCACCGCTTTGATCCACGCTGGCTGCGGCGATGGTGACGTAGTCACCGGTACCCGGCGCACCGGAGCGCTCGTGTACGAAGACGAGCGGCTCGCGAACCACCGAAATGCTCGCTCCGGTCTGTTCGTCCAGATACTCGCGGGGCAGCTTTCCGCCGGCGAGCGCGACCGCGCTGGAGAGAGCGATCATCAGGGTGAGGCCCCGGGGAGTCAGGCGGCGCAAGCCCGGCGCGCCGGGGCGGAGGCGCTCTCGGGTATCCTGCGAGCGCCTCTCACCGTCGGCTGATAGGCCAAGACCGCAGTCGATATCTGGCTTCACCTGTGTGCGCATCGCTAGCTCACCGGTTCGTGCTCGTTAGCGCGCCGGGTGGTCGGGGAACGCGGGCGCCGCCCCAGGCGGCGCCCGGCGTCAGAGTGGTGCCGGGAAAGATCAGCGCTGCGCGTCGGCCTGATTCTGGTGTCGGCTCGAGCACGGTGTGGTGCCCCCCGGCAACTTCGCGAGGCTGCATGGTGCGTGCCAGAAAGACAACCCTTTGATCCATGTGAGGATCCATGCTCGTGCCGGTCATGCCTATGTAAACTCGTCCGACACGCCCGAGCGCGGCGCGCGCGGTTTGCTGCTTCTTCATCTCCGGCAAACCCATGCCCGTTTCGTCAATCCTTCGCCCGCGCGGTTGACGACCCGCGAGCGCCGGGGCACCCTTAGTTTATAAGCAGATAAGATCCTGACCACAGGATCTGCCAGCCTGCAGGAAGCAGGCGTCCGCATTACATAAGAAGAACAGGAACCGACCATGGTTGTGCAAGTCGACCAGCCACCGGAAACCAAGGACGACATCGAGAAGACCGATGAGCTTCCCGTGCTCGACGTGGCCGCGTACGAGGCCGGGTTGCAGGCTGAGCAAACCGTCGCCGACCCAGGCGTGCCGGAGGAATCGACGCTCGGTTGGGGCGAATCACGAACTCCTCCACTACCTCCGACGGACGTGCTGCGGGACGTCGAAGCGTGGATCGCCGCCCAAACCGCACGTGCCCGCGGCTTCGAGCGTGCGCTCGCGGAACTGCAGGAGGCACACACCGAGACCCAGGCGCGCGCCCACAATCTGACGCTCGAACTCGAGGTCTCCCGGAAGTCGTTGCAGACGGCTCTCGGTCGAGCCAACGACAACGAGCGGGCCGCGCATGCCGCGGAAGCGGCCACGCAGGCCGCTGACTCCCGCGCCGCGCAACTGCAGACCGACCTCGAGCAGGCCAAACAGGCGGCTGCGGCAACCGACGAGCGCCTCGCCACTGCCAACGCCGAAGTTGCCCGGTTGCGCGAGTCAGTCGCCGTCGGCGTGCGCGAGCAGGAGGCGCTGCAACAGCAGCATGGACAAGTGAGCCGGACGCTGGATGAGCGGACTGGCCAGGTGTCGCAGTTGGAGGGTGAGCTCGCCAAGCTGCGGCAAAGCATCGCAGCGGCCGAGCAAGAACTCGCGCGGCGCTCCGAGCAAATCACCTCGATCGAACAAGTCCGAGACAAGCAGCAAACCATCCTGCAAGGTCTCGAGCGGGAACGTGAGGCTCTGACAGCGCGCATCGCTCGCTTCATGGAAAACGCGCAGTCAAACGAATGGAAGCGCAACGTCTGGCAGAGCGTGTGGCACGAGCTGGATACGCAGCTCAGCGACACACGCTCGCTGGTCGCCACGTTCGAGACTGAACGTGCCGACCTCGTGACGACCTGTGAGAGTCTGCGAACCGAGCTGGGCTTGGCCAATGCGGCCCTAAAGCGCCTGGAGAAGGAAGGCAGCGATAAGTCCACACTCTTTACCGAGCTCGAGGCTACCCGAGCGCGTGAGCAGCAAGACTACGCAGCCAGCGCGCAGGAAGCGCGGGCCCAGAATGAGGCGCTGGCCGCGGAACTCACGACACTCAAGGAGGCACATCGGCGCGGCAAGGAGTCCCTCGCCACGCGGGAGACGGAACTGGCCGAATCACGCGCCGCATGCGGGCAGCTGGAGCAGGCCCTGCAGCAGGCGCAGGCGGCCACCGTCACGCAAAAGACGCGAGTCACCGAACTCGAAAATCTCGCAAGCAACCTTGGCCAGGCGCTGCAGGTCCAGACCGAGGCCACGACCCACGCCAATGGGGCACTCGATGCGCGCACACGTGAGCTGGCGGACGAGCGCGCGCGCACTGCCGCTTTGCATGCGGAGCTGCAAGCCACCGCTGATCAGATGAAGGAGCAATCATCGGCCGCGCAGTCGATCCATGTGGAGCTGTCGAAGACCCGCGATCAGCTCGCCGGCAGTCGTGAGAGGCTGGCCGCCCTGGAACTGGAGGTGAGCCAGTCTTCCGGGCTGCTTTTGACGGCGCAGGGAGAACTTGCGCAAACGCGCGTGCTTGCCGAGCGCGCCGAGGCCTCCCGCACGGCGCTCGAGGAGGAGCTGCGACGCACCCGAGCCGAGTTGCAGCGTGAGACTGAGCGGGCGAACAGCCTCGATAGCTCGCAGCGCGAAGTTGCCCTGGAGCTGGAGCGCACGCGCGGCGCCCTGGATGAGCGCGACCTGCAACTGCGGCGCCTGGAGCGCTTCGCGAACAGCAG
>DATJZQ010000086.1:0-71534 GCA_035499005.1 Burkholderiales bacterium
GTAAGAGTGCCCTACCACCCACCCGATGTCCGAGGTGCTGAAGTATGCCTCGCCTGGCTGCGAGCAGAAGATGTGGCGCATTGAAGCCGCGAGCGCCACCGCGTAGCCGCCGGTATCGCGCTGCACGCCCTTCGGCCTGCCAGTGGTGCCGCTTGTGTAGAGAACGTAGCTCGGCTCGGATGACTCTAGCCACACAACAGGTTCCTCGGCGTTGAGCTGCGCAGTCAGCGCCGCATAGTCGAGGTCTCGCCCAGCGTTCATTGACAAGGCTGGGGCCAGCCCGCGATTCACCACCACGATATGTTCTGGCGGCAACTTCGACAGACGGATTGACTCGTCCGCCAGCGGTTTCAGTGCGATGATCTTACCCATCCGCATCGCCGCGTCGCTGGTGATCATCACCTTCGGTCTCGCGTCGTCGATGCGAGCGGCAAGGCTGGCCGCTGCGAATCCGCCGAAGACGACCGAGTGGATTGCGCCGATGCGCACTGTCGCCAGCATCGCGAACACCGCCTCGGGAATCATCGGCATGTAGATCAGCACGCGGTCGCCCTTGGCGACTCCCAGCGCACGCAGAATCGCGGCCATCCGGGTCACTTCGGCGTGCAATTCCCGGAAGGTGAAGCTCTTAAGCTGATCGACCTCGGTGGAGATCCAGACGAGCGCGGCCTGGTTGGCCCGGGTGGCCAGATGCCTGTCGATCGCGTTGTGGCACAGATTGGTCTCACCACCCACGAACCAGCGCGCGAAGGGCGGTCTGCTGTAATCGAGCACGCGCTCGAACGGTCGGTGCCATTCGATAAGACGAGCCTGCTCCGCCCAGAAAGCGTCGGGCTGCTCGATCGACCTGCGGTAGAAGTCCCGATAACTGCCGGCCATGCTCTCCTCTCCGCCCCGCAATGCAGCTGGCCTGTTTGAGGCGCCTGCTCTGCAACGGGCGCTGTGAGACTCGATCAGAGCTTCACCACGGTCCGCCCGCGCGCTTGCCCCTTCAGGATCCGATCGAACACGGCGGGCAGCTCGTCCAGGGTTACCGTGGTGCACATGTCGGCCAGGTGGCGCGGCTTGAGGTCCGAAGCGAGGCGCTGCCAGACCTTCTGTCGCGGGCCCATCGGTGCGTTCACGGAGTCTACGCCGAGCAGGCTCACGCCGCGCAGGATAAAGGGCATCACGGTCGTATTCAGCGTGTGGCTCGCAGCGAGGCCGATGCTAGCAAGCGCGCCGCCGACCTGCATGGTGCTCGCAAGCCATGCCAGTGTGTCGCCCCCAAGGTTATCTACCGCGCCGGCCCACGTGGCCTTGTCGAGCGGCTTGATGCGGGACAGATCGAGACTGCTGCGCAGGATGATCTGCTTGGCGCCAAGTTGGTTGAGGTATCCCGCCTCGGCTTCTTTGCCAGTGAGGGCCGTCACGTCGTATCCGGCCTTCGCGAGGATGTCGACGGCAATGCTCCCGACACCGCCGGTGGCTCCTGTGACGATGACCGGCCCCTTGCCAGGGTCGAGCCCTTCGTGCTCCATGCGCTCCACCGCGAGACCTGCGGTGAAGCCAGCGGTGCCCAGCGCCATCGACTCGAACAGCGTCAACCCCGTCGGCAGCGGCACCACCCAGCCGGCCGGCACGCGCAGGTATTCGGCGTAGCCGCCGTCGTGCGCCACGCCGAGGTCGAAGCTGGTGCAGATCACCTCATCGCCTGCCTTGAAGCGGGCGTCACTCGACGAGGTTACCGTGCCGCACCCGTCCACGCCCCCGATGCAGGGAAAGCGGCGGATGATCTTCCCCGCTCCGGTCGCGGCCAGCGCATCCTTGTAATTGACGCTCGAGAAGGCCGTCTTGATGACGACCTCACCGGGATCCAGCTCGTCCAGCGCAGCCTGCACCAGCCGCGCCTGAACCTTGCCGTCTTCGCTGTAGATCCGGTACGCCCTGAAGCTCGCCATGCCGCTCCCCCTTTTCTGTCTCGCTTTCGATTCTTCGCTCACGCCAGATGCGGAAGGCTCAGATAGCGCGCAGTCTGCATCTCCGTGAGGCGGCTGCGCGTGCGCTCGATGCTGGCGTCCCGGGGGACCGCATCGTACAGGCGCTCCGCCAGGTCCTCCGCGCTCACAATCAGCTTGACGTGACGATCGTAGAATTCGTCCACCAGCCAGGTGAATCGCTTCAAGCTCTCCGCTTGATCGGAGCGGAAACGCGGCACGCCCGACAGCAATACCGTATGGTAGCGGCGCGCCAGCTCGATGTAGTCCGCCGTTCCACGGGGCCCTTCGCACAGCTCCGCAAAATCGAACCATGCGGTGCCGGGGGCGACACGGCGCGCACAGATCCGGCGTCCGTCCACCTCGATCTCGCTGCCGGTTGTCCCGCGTTCTCCTGCCACGCCCGCAAAAGCATCCTCCAGGGCTCGTTCCGCCGCAGCGTCGAGCGGCTGATGATAGACGCCCGCCCGTGTCAGCGTGCGCAGCCGGTAATCGCTTCCGCCGTCGAGCTCCACCACCTCCAGGTTGGCCTTCAGCAATTCGATGGCAGGAAGGAACTGCGCCCGCTGCAGCCCGCGCGCGTACAACTCGTCGGGGTGCTCGTTTGAAGTCGTGACAATCACCACGCGCTCGGCGAGCAGGCCCTCGAGCAGGCCGCGCATCAGCATCGCATCGCCGATATCGCTCACGTGAAACTCGTCCAGGCACAACAGGCGCGCTTCGCGTGCCATGCGCGTGGCGATGAGCTTGAGGGGGTCGGCCTGCCCCTGCAGCTCGCGCAAACTGTGGTGGATGCCATGCATGAAGCGGTGGAAGTGAGCCCGCTGCTTGCGTGCGAACGGGGCCAGGCGGAAAAATTCGTCCATCAAGAAACTCTTGCCCCGCCCGACCGGACCCCACAGGTAGATCCCGGGCACGCGTTGCGACCGCGCCCACAGGCGCAACCACCGGTGACGAGCCAGGTCAGCCAGCCGGTCTTGCAGGCGTTGAAACGAGGCAAGGGCCTGCACCTGAGAGCGGTCCAGCGAAAACCCATGACTACGGGCGATGCGGTCGAACTCGCCCACTACCCGACCTGCACCCGCGTCGACCAGCGCTGGACTCGCTTCCGAAAACGCGCTGCTCATCGCGGTCGCGGGCCGGCGTGCTAGTAGTTGATCGCGCGCTTGTGCACCCCGAGCGCCGCCTCGTGCATGGCTTCGGAAAGTGTCGGATGAGCATGCACGATGGACGCGATGTCTTCGCTGCTGGCGCCGAACTCCATCGCCACCACGGCCTCTGCGATGAGCTCCGACGCGTACGGGCCGATCACGTGTACGCCCAGAATACGGTCGGTGTTGGCGTCCGCCAGCATCTTCACGAACCCGGCCGTCTCGCCCAGCGCCCGTGCGCGGCCGCTCACGTTGAACGGAAAGTGCCCGGCGCGATACTGCGCTCCAGCCTGTTTCAATTGCTGCTCGGTTTTGCCCACCCAGGCGATCTCGGGCGAGGTGTAGATCACCCAGGGGATGGTCTCCAGATTCACTTTGGCGTCCCGCCCCGCGATGGTTTCCGCTGCTGCCACGCCCTCTTCCGACGACTTGTGCGCGAGCATCGGGCCGCGAACGACGTCACCGATGGCGAAGACGTGCGGCAGATTGGTGCGATTGCGCTCGTCGACCTCGACAAAGCCGCGCGCGTCGAGCTTGAGGCCGACCGTCTCTGCGCCGATCCCGGCTGAGCTCGGCACCCGGCCGATGGCGACGATCACGCGGTCGTAATCGTTCGCCAGCGTGTTGCCATCCTTGTCCTGCCACGTCACGCTGACGCTCTTCGTCCCGTTCTTGACCGGGCCGACTTTCACGCCGGTGTAGATTTTCAGGTCGAGCTCACCATTGAAGACGCGGAATGCCTCTTTCGCCACTTGTTCGTCGGCGGCGGGAAGAAACGCGGGCAGCGCCTCCAGAACGTTCACGTCCGATCCGAGGCGCTTCCACACACTTCCCATCTCGAGGCCGATAACTCCGGCTCCTATGACGCACAGGCGCTTCGGCACCTCGGTGAACGACAACGCTCCCACGTTGTCCACGATGCGCTCGTTGTCCACCGGCGCTTCGGGCAGCTCGCGCGCGAGCGAGCCGGTGGCGATGATTACGTGCGCGGCTTCGATCGTTTGCACGTTGTCGCCGTCGCGAACGTCGATGCGATAGCGCTCGCCGACCCCCGCGAAGCGGCCGCGGCCATGCAGCGAAGCGACTTTGTTCTTGCGGAACAGTGCCGCGATGCCGGCGGTGAAGTCGCCGACGATCTTGTCTTTGCGCGCGAGCATGGTGGCGAGGTCGAAGCTCACGCCCTGCACTTTGATGCCGTGCCCGGGGAACTTGCGCAGCACGCGTTCGTAGTCTTCGGAAGACTCGAGCAGCGCCTTGGATGGGATGCAACCGACGTTGAGGCACGTGCCGCCCAGGCTCGCCTTGCCGTTGGGGTTTTTGAAGTCGTCGATGCACACCGTCTTCAGGCCCAGCTGAGCGGCCCGGATGGCCGCCGTATAGCCGCCGGGGCCCGCGCCGATCACGGCGACGTCATAGGTTTGCGCCATTTGAGTTCTAGTGAAGGGTGAAGGGTGAAGGGTGAGGCGCCGAGGAGAACGAGGAAGTTACCCTTCGCCCCTCACGCATTCACCATTCAATCCATTTACAAGTCCAGCAGCATGCGCGCCGGGTCCTCCAGCGCGTCCTTGATGGCCACCAGCGACAGCACCGCTTCACGTCCATCGATGATGCGATGGTCGTAGGACAGCGCCAGGTAGTTCATCGGGCGGATCACGATCTGGCCGTTTTCCACCACCGGGCGCTCCTTGGTGGCATGAATGCCGAGAATGGCGCTTTGCGGCGGATTGATAATGGGGGTCGACAGCATGGAACCGAACACCCCCCCGTTCGAGATGGAGAAGGTGCCGCCGGTCAACTCCTCGATAGCAAGCTTACCCTCCTGGGCACGCTTGCCGAAATCGGCAATCGCCTTCTCGATATCGGCGAGCGACAGCTGGTCGGCGTCTCGGATGATCGGAACCACCAGGCCGCGCGGGCTCGCCACAGCGATGCCGATGTCGAAATAGCCGTGGTAGATGATATCGGTGCCGTCCACGGAAGCGTTGACCACGGGATACTTCTTCAGCGCGTGCACCGAGGCTTTGACGAAGAACGACATGAGCCCGAGCCGCACCCCGTGGTCCTTCTCGAACCGCTCCTGATACTTCTTGCGCAGCTCGAGGATCGGCTGCATGTTTACTTCGTTGAAAGTGGTGAGGATCGCCGCCGTGGACTGCGACTGTAGCAGCCGCTCCGCGATGCGTTGACGCAGTCGCGACATCGGTACGCGCTGTTCCGGCCGGTCGCCCGGCACGCGCTCGACTTCCACCGGAACCGGAGCGGGGACCGCTACTGGGCTCTTCGCAGCGGTCTCGGCTGCGGGTTGAGGCAGCTTGGCCAGCACATCCTGTTTGGTAACACGGCCGCCCCGGCCCGTGCCCGGCACGGTGCTGAGGTCGACCTTGTTCTCGGCTGCCAGCTTGCGCGCAGCGGGCAGCGCGATGGGCTCGACCGGTGCGCGCCTTGCCTCCACCGATTTCGGTTCTCTGCCGACGACCGAAACGACGGCGGCCGGCTTGGCCACCGCGGGTGCCTTGGCGTCGGTGTCGATGGTCGCGATCACCTCGTTGCTCACCACCGTATCGCCATCAGTCTTGACGATCTTCGTCAGCACGCCGGCCTGTGGCGCCGGCAGCTCGAGCACGACCTTGTCGGTCTCGATGTCGATCAGGTTCTCGTCGCGCTGCACATACTCGCCCTGCTTCTTGTGCCACGCGAGCAAGGTCGCTTCCGAGACCGATTCGGACAGCTGAGGAACCTTTACCTCTATCAGCATGTGCTCTCCGAGGGAATACCTGCGGCGTCAGACGCCGTGAGTCAGTGCCGCATCCACGACGGCTTTCTGCTGTTCGTTGTGCAAAGCCATGTAGCCCGCCGCAGGTGACGCCGACGACGGGCGCAGGGCATAGCTCAGCCGCTGGGCGGGCCGGAGGTGGCGCAGCAGGTAGTGCTGAATGCGATGCCAGGCGCCCTGGTTGCCGGGCTCTTCCTGACACCAGACCACTTCGTGCGCGTTGCTGTAGCGCTCGATCTGCGCCTTGAATTCATCGTGCGGGAAAGGATACAGCTGCTCGAGGCGAACGATCGCGATATCCGTGATGCCTCGCTCGCGCCGGGCCGCCCGCACGTCGTAGTAGATCTTGCCGCTGCAGAACACGACGCGCTTGACCGCACCCGCGTCGAGATTGTCGGACTCGCCGATCACGGGCTGAAAGCCACCCGCCGCCAGCTCCTCGAGGCTCGACACCGACTCCTTGTGGCGCAGCATGCTCTTCGGGCTGAAGATGATCAAAGGCTTGCGGAACGTGCGCAGCATCTGCCGCCGCAGCATGTGGAACATCTGCGCCGGGGTAGAAGGCACGCAGATCTGCATGTTGTAGTCAGCGGACAGCTGCAGGAACCGCTCCAGACGCGCCGACGAGTGTTCGGGGCCTTGGCCCTCGTAGCCGTGCGGCAGCATCAGCACCAGTCCGCACATGCGGCCCCACTTGACTTCGCCCGAGGCGATGAATTGGTCGACCACGACCTGCGCACCGTTCACGAAGTCGCCGAACTGAGCTTCCCACATCACCAGCTCGTTGGGCTCCGCGGTCGCGTAACCGTACTCGAAGCCGAGCACAGCCTCCTCCGACAGAACGGAGTCGATCACGACGAAGTCGGGCTGGTTCTCGGCAATGTGCTGCAGCGGCACCCAGCTGCCGGCGTCCCAGCGCTCGCGCGCCTGATCGTGCAGCACTGCGTGCCGATGGAAGAAGGTCCCGCGCCCGCTGTCCTGGCCGGAGATGCGCACCGCGTACCCGTCCTTGAGCAGTGCGGCGTACGCAAGATTCTCGGCCATGCCCCAGTCGAGCGGGAGCTGGCCCTGCCCCATCTGACGGCGGTCGGCGATTACCTTCTCGACGCGCGGATGCAGCTTGAGCTCGGGCGGCACGGCGGTTAGCTTGTCGGCCAGTACCTTCAACTCTGCGAGCGGCACCGCGGTGTCCACTTTCTGAGTCCACTTCGCGCCCTTGAACTTCTCCCAGTTGACCGCATAGGGCGGACGGTAGTTGGACAGGATCGTCTTGTTGGTGTGGTAGCCTCCGTCGAGGGCCGCCCGGTAGCTCGCGATCATCTGCTCCGGATCCTCCGGCTGAATCACGCCCTGCTCTACCAGCTTGTCGGCGTACAGCTTGCGCGTGCCGGAATGCTGCGCGATGAGCTTGTACATCAGCGGCTGCGTCACGGCCGGATCGTCCTGCTCGTTGTGGCCGTGGCGCCGGAAGCAGACCAGGTCGACCACGACGTCCTTCTGAAACTGCGCGCGGAAGTCTAGGGCGATCTCGGTCGCCAGCACCACGGCCTCGGGGTCGTCGCCATTCACGTGGAACACGGGCGCCTCGATCATCTTGACCACGTCGGTGCAGTACAGCGTCGAGCGGACGTCGCGGGTATCGGAGGTGGTGAAACCGATCTGGTTGTTGACGATGATGTGCACCGTGCCACCGGTCCGGTAGCCGCGCGTTTGCGAGAGATTGAGCGTCTCCATCACGACGCCTTGGCCGGCAAACGCCGCATCGCCGTGGACCACTACGGGCAGCACCTGCCGGCCGTCGCGGTCGCGGCGCCGGTGCTGACGCGCGCGGACCGATCCTTCGACCACCGGATTGACGATCTCCAGATGCGAGGGATTGAACGCCAGCGTCAGGTGCATGGGTCCGCCCGGCGTGATGATGTCCGAGGAGAAACCCATGTGGTACTTGACGTCGCCCGCCGGAAAACTGTCAGCGTGCTTGCCCTCGAACTCGGAGAACAGATCCTTGGGCATCTTGCCCATCGTGTTCACGAGCACGTTGAGCCGCCCGCGATGGGCCATGCCGATGACCGTCTCCTGGATGCCCTTCTCGCCGGCGCGCTGCAGCAGGCTGTCGAGCAGCGGGATCAGGCTGTCGCCGCCTTCCAGGGAGAAGCGCTTCTGACCGACGTAGCGGGTGTGCAGGTACTTCTCGAGCGTTTCGGCCGCCGTGACCCTTTCCAGGATGTGACGCTTCTGATCGGGCGGGAAGCTCGGGGCAGAGCGGATGGTCTCGAAGCGCGCCTGAATCCACCGCTTCTGGGCCACGTCGCTCATGTACATGTATTCGATGCCGATCGAACCGCAGTAGGTTTCGCGCACCGCCCGCAGGATCTCGCGCAGCGGGAGCTGGTCGGGGCCGACCAGCGACCCGGTGTTGAACACCGCATTCATGTCGGCTTCGGTCAGCCCGTAGTAGGCGGGATCCAGCTCGGGCACTTCCGGCTTGGGGAAGCGCTTGAGCGGGTCGACGTTGGCGTGCCGCAATCCCAGGAAGCGGTAGGCATTGATCAACTGCAACACCGACACCTGTTTACGCTCGGCCGAGGCCACTGCCGCGGTCGGCGCATGTCCCTCCCCGCCCGTCCGGCTGTAAGCGAGGCGAACGAAGGCATCGCGGATCGGCTGGTGAGCGACGTCGCGCACGCCCGGCTGCTGCAGCTGATCGAACCACCGCCGCCACTGCGCCGGTACCGAATCCGGGTTCTCCAGCCAGGCCTCGTACAGCTCCTCGATGAAGGGCGCGTTGCCGCCGAACAGATAGGAGGTGCTCAGTGATTCCTTCATGCGCGCGGACATGTTTTGCCTCCGAGGGCTTGCGACAACTCTAGATGGGGTTCAGCGCCGGGGGGTTCAATTCCGCCGTGCGCCGGGCCGCGCCACTCGCCGGCGGGATCGGGGTGTGCAGGTACGCCGAGCAGTCCTGCACTGGTCAATCTCGCGTCCGCATCGAGCGGCTCAGGTCCGCATGGCGATCGGAACCACGTCGCGCTTCGTCGCGCCTACGAACAGCTGGCGCGGCCGTCCGATCTTCTGATCCGGGTCAGCGATCATCTCGTTCCACTGCGCCACCCAGCCTACGGTCCTGGCCAGTGCAAAGACGGCCGTGAACATGCTGGTCGGGATGCCGATCGCGCGCTGCACGATACCCGAGTAGAAGTCGACATTGGGATACAGCTTTTTCTCGACGAAGTACTCGTCTTCCAGCGCAATGCGCTCGAGCTCCAGGGCCAGCTTGAACAGACGATCGTCGTGCAGGCCGAGCTCGCCCAGCACCTCATGGCAGGTTTCGCGCATGAGCTTGGCGCGCGGGTCGTAGTGCTTGTACACACGATGGCCGAACCCCATCAGGCGGAACGAGTCGTTCTTGTCCTTGGCGCGCTGGATGAACTGGCCGATGCGCGACACATCGCCGATCTGCTCCAGCATGTTGAGAACGGCTTCGTTGGCGCCGCCGTGCGCCGGGCCCCACAGGCAGGCGATGCCCGCGGCTATGCACGCAAACGGGTTGGCCCCGGAGGAGCCCGCCAGGCGCACAGTGGAGGTGGAAGCATTCTGCTCGTGGTCGGCATGCAGGGTGAGAATTCGGTCGAGCGCGCGAGTGAGCACCGGGTTCGGCTTGTACTCGTCGCATGGCGTACCGAACATCATGTGCAGAAAATTCTCCACGTAGCGCAGTTTGTTGCGCGGGTACATGAAGGGCTGCCCCATGTTGTACTTGTAGCACATGGCGGCGATGGTGGGCACCTTGGCCAGCAGGCGCACTGCGGAGATCTCGCGGTGCTCGGGATTGTTGATGTCGAGCGAGTCGTGATAGAAGGCGGACAGCGCGCCGACCACCCCGACCATGACCGCCATCGGATGCGCGTCGCGGCGGAAGCCGGAGAAGAAGCGCACCAGCTGCTCGTGCACCATGGTGTGGCGTCCGATATTGGCGTCCCATTCGCGTTGCTCGCTGAGGGTCGGAAGCTCGCCCTTGAGCAGCAGGTAGCACACCTCGAGAAAGTCGCACTTTTCCGCCAGCTGCTCGATCGGGTAGCCGCGATAGAGGAGCACCCCCTGGTCGCCGTCGATGTAGGTGATGGCCGACTTGCAGCTGGCCGTCGACATGTAGCCCGGGTCGTAGGTGAACTTGCCGGTCTTGCCGTACAGGTTGCGGATGTCGACGACCTCCGGCCCGACAGTCCCGGACAGCACGGGGAGATCGACTGGCGGCGTGCCGTCATCGAAACTGAGCGTGGCCGTTCGCGGCTGGGTGGGGGGTCTCTCCGGGCGGTTCATGGCGGGCTCGTGCGTTGCGTCAAATTCTGCAATGGTACAAGAGTTTGGCTGCGACGACAGCGGTTGTGCGGATGCACATCAAAGCTCCCGTAGCAGACCGACTACGGCTGCGACGTCGCCGGGCTCGGGCTGAGATCGTCCGCAGACCAAATCCCAAAGCTCGGTATCGGAACACTCGAGCAGGAGCTTGAAGGCGGCGCGTTGTCCCGGTGACAAGCGCTGCCATTCGCGGTCGAGAAAACGGGACAGCACGAGATCCAGCTCGAGCAGCCCGCGGCGGCAGTGCCAGCGCAGGCGATCGAGCTCGCTCATGGCGGCAGCCGCCGGAAGCGTCTTACACAGCTCGACGCACCAGCAGCTCTTTGATGCGGCCGATGGCGGCGGTCGGATTCAGCCCCTTTGGACAGACGTCCACACAGTTCATGATGGAATGACAGCGAAATAGCCGGTACGGATCCTCGAGGTCGTCGAGGCGCTCACCGGTAGCCTGGTCACGGCTGTCGGCCAGGAAGCGATAGGCCTGGAGCAGGCCCGCCGGTCCGACGAACTTGTCGGGATTCCACCAGAACGAAGGGCACGAGGTGGTGCAGCACGCGCACAGGATGCACTCGTACAATCCGTCGAGAGCCGCACGCTCTTCCGGCATCTGCAGCCGCTCCTTGGGCGGCGGCGGGTCGCGGTTGACGAGATAGGGCTTCACCGAGTGGTACTGCTTGAAGAATTGAGACATGTCCACGACCAGGTCGCGGATGACCGGCAATCCGGGCAGCGGCCGCAATTCGACCGGCTCCTTCAACCCGGCCAGACGGGTCACGCACGCAAGGCCGTTCTTGCCGTTGATGTTCATCGCGTCCGAGCCGCACACCCCCTCGCGGCAGGAGCGCCGCAGCGACAGGCTGTCGTCCTGCGCCTTGATCCGGATCAGCATGTCGAGCAGCATCTGGTCCGAGGGACCTGGCTCGAGCTCGTAGTCCTGCATGTAGGGCTTGGCGTCCTTGTCCGGGTTGTAGCGGTATATGCGGAAGCGCATGGCAATCGCCTCGTTGTTCGTGACTCGTGACTCGTTTTGACTCCTGATTCGTCGTTCGCTGCTGCCGATCACGAATCACGGCCCTTCACGAATCACGGTCGTTCAATAAGTCCTCGCCTTCGG
This sequence comes from Burkholderiales bacterium, assembly GCA_035499005.1. GTDB lineage: Bacteria > Pseudomonadota > Gammaproteobacteria > Burkholderiales > SHXO01 > SHXO01. Next base: position 11,374 of record DATJZQ010000086.1, read on the forward strand.
TTCGATGCTGTCCACCGTCAACGGCTTCAAGTGCACCGGCCTGTAGTCGAGCCGGCTGCCGTCCTTGTACCACAGGGTGTGCTTGAGCCAATTGACATCGTCGCGCTTGGGGTGGTCCTCGCGATCATGGGCGCCGCGGCTCTCGGTGCGCGCGTCGGCTGAAACCAGGCTGGCCAGCGCGACCTCAATCAGGTTATCGAGCTCGAGCGCCTCGACGCGGGCGGTGTTGAAGACCTTGCTCTTGTCCTTGATCTCGGTACGCGCAACGCGCGCGGCTACCTGCCGGATCTTCGCTACGCCCTCAGCCAGCAGATCTGGAAAACGGAACACGCCGCAATGGGTCTGCATGGTCCGCCGCAGATCGTTGCCGACTTCGTAAACGCTCTCGCCACCCGTCTGACCATCGAGCCGAGCCAGCCGCGCAAGCGGTCGCCCGGCCGCGTCCGCGGGCAGTTCCTTATGGATAGGATTGCGGCGCAGAAACTCGATCATCCGATCGCCGCTCGCCTTGCCGAACACCAGCAGATCAGTGAGGGAGTTGGTGCCGAGCCGATTGGCGCCGTGCACGGACGCACACGCGCACTCGCCCGCAGCGTAGAGGCCGGGGACCACCGCGTCGGGGTCGCCGCGCTTGGGATCGATCACCTCGCCGTGGTAATTGGTGGGGATGCCACCCATCTGGTAGTGGACCGTCGGGACGACCGGGATCGGATCCTTGACCGGATCGACGCTCGCAAACTTCTTCGCGATCTCGCGAATGCCGGGGAGCTTGCTGTCGATCAGCTCCGCACCCAGGTGATCCAGCTTCAGCAGCAGGTAGTCGCCATGCGGGCCGGCCCCACGCCCTTCCTTGATCTCGGTAGCCATGGCGCGCGACACCACGTCGCGGCTCGCCAGGTCCTTCGCGTTGGGGGCGTAGCGTTCCATGAAGCGCTCGCCATCCTTGTTGAGCAAGTAGCCTCCCTCGCCCCGCACCCCTTCCGTAATCAGCACACCGGAGCCGGCGACGCCGGTCGGGTGGAACTGCCAGAACTCCATATCCTGCAGCGGCAGGCCAGCGCGCGCCGCCATCCCGAGGCCGTCCCCGGTATTGATGAAGGCGTTGGTGCTGGCGGCATAGACGCGCCCCCCTCCGCCGGTCGCGAGCAGCGTGGCACGGGCGTGCAGGACGTAGACGTCGCCGGTCTCGATCTCGAGGGCGGCCACGCCCTGCACCTGCCCTTCCGCGTCGCGGATCAGGTCCAGCGCCATCCACTCGATGAGGAAATGCGTGCCGGCCCGCACGTTGCGCTGATACAGGGTGTGCAGCATGGCGTGGCCAGTGCGGTCGGCTGCACAGCAGCTGCGCTGCACCGGCGGGCCCGCGCCGAAGTGCTGCATGTGGCCGCCGAAGGGCCGCTGATAGACGGTCCCACTGGGATTGCGATCGAAGGGCATGCCGAAGTGCTCGAGCTCGTATACCGCCTCGGGCGCCATGCGGCACATGAACTCGATCGCATCCTGGTCGCCCAGGTAGTCCGAGCCCTTGACTGTGTCATACATATGCCACAGCCAGTTGTCCTCGCCCATATTGCCGAGCGCGGCGCCGATGCCGCCCTGCGCCGCTACGGTGTGAGAGCGGGTCGGGAAAACCTTCGACAGCACCGCCACCTTGAACCCCGCCTCCGCCAGCTGCAGCGCGGAGCGCATGCCGGCACCGCCCGCCCCGACGATGACCGCATCGAACTGCCGCCTGGCCACGCTCATTACACGCTCCACAGGATCTGGAGAGCCCAGCCGGCCCAGGCGAGGAGTAGCACAACGACCAGCGCCTCCAGCGCGAGCCGCAATGACATCGGCTTGGCGTAATCCATCAGGATGTCCCGCATGCCGACCCAGGCGTGCACAAACAGACTGACGAAGAAGACGAAGGTCGCGAGCTTCATGGCCTGGGAAGCGAACACGGCGCGCCAAGCCGAGTAGTCCGCCGGACCGATGGCTGCAAGGATCAGGATGAACAGCAGCGCATACAGCGCCATGACGACGGCGCTCACCCGCTGCGCGAGCCATCCGCGCAGACCATAGTGCGCTCCGACGACCGTCCTCTTCACCACAGCCATAGCCCGACCACCAGGGTCAGAACGACCGCGCCGATCAAGACCAGGCGGCTGCTCGTGCGGGCGGCTGGAAGCCCCGTGCCCCAGTGCAGGTCGAGCGCAAGGAAGCGCAGGCCGGCCAGCAGATGGTGGAGGAAGGCCCAGAGCAATGCGATCAGCGTCAGCTTGGCGATAGGATGGGCCAGAACAGCCCGATAGCGCTCGAAACTCTCGGGGGAAACCAGGCTCGCCTGAAGCAGCCAAAGAAGATAGGGCAAAAACAGGAACAGGGCGAGTCCGCTCACGCGGTGCAGGATCGAAACCAAAGCGGGAACCGGAAGCCTGATCTCGAACAGGTTGAGATATTTCGGCTGGGACTGGTTCATCGCTGAAGCTCGCGAGCCGGGCGGAATTCAGTTGTTGATGCGATTGCGGTAGTGGTGCGAGCGCGTGTCGTTCCAGCTGCGCCGCAGCTCGGCCGGAACCTCACCGTAGGTGTAGGCCACGCGCTCGATGTGCAGCATGGGGGCGCCGGCGGGGAGGTCCAGCGCGGCCGCCGCCTCCCGCGGGGCCGCTTCCGCCTTGAGCTGCTCGTCGGCATGTACGATGCGCACGCCGAAGCGGGTCTCGTACATGCTGTACAGCATGCACTCGTGCTGCTCGATCACCGCGGCCGACAGACCCTTGTAACGAACTGCCGGCAGACGGACCTCCTCGAAGCAGATCTTCGCGCCTGCCAGGGACAACACTCGGCGGATCAGGAATACGCTGGCGCCGGCCGGCAGGCCAAGCAGGCGCGACGACGACGCATCCGCACGCTGACGGCGGAAGTCCAGCAGCTCCCCGGTGAGGTCTTTGAGCTCTCCCCGGTCCGGGGTGATGCGCAGGAACGGAAAATTGTCGCGCTCGTCCGCGTGCGAGGCGACGAACGTCCCCTTCCCCTGATAGCGGATCAGCAGGTTCTCGCCCGCCAGCTCGCTCACCGCCTTGCGCACGGTGCCCTGGCTCACGCTGAAGCGGCTGGCCAGCTCGAGCTCGCTCGGGATGGGATCACCGGGCCTCCACTCGCCGGACACGAGGCTCTGGGTAATCAGCGACTTGATCTGGCGATAGAGCGGCTGGAACGCCGGCGACTCTCCGGCGCCTCTCGCGGGGGATGCAGTCTTCATCATGCAGCGAGTTTTAGCATAGATTCGGGCCGGAAGTCCAGAGCTTTTATATCTTATAAAAGATATAGGACTTGTTTGACACCTGCTCCGGCGCTTGGATATGATGCGGTGTCTTGCTGGAACGCCCGCCCCGGCCGTGGCCACGTGGTCCAGGCTCTGCGGTCGCCTCGCTTCGAACGCGTTGACGCTACGCCTAAGCCCCCAGGAGCCCGAGCTCGATGAAAACCCCCGTGCGTGTCGCGGTCACCGGCGCCGCCGGACAGATTGGTTACAGCCTGCTGTTCCGCATCGCCAACGGCGACATGCTGGGTTTGGATCAGCCGGTGACCCTGCAGCTGCTCGAGATCCCGAACGAGAAAGCCCAGAAGGCGCTGCGCGGCGTCATGATGGAGCTCGACGACTGCGCCTATCCGCTGCTCGCCGGCATGGCCGCCACCGACGATCCGAAAATCGCCTTCCGCGACTGCGACATCGCGCTGCTCGTGGGTGCCAAGCCGCGCGGACCGGGCATGGAGCGCAAGGACCTGCTTGCGGATAATGCGCGCATCTTTATCGAGCAGGGCCGCGCGCTGAACGAAGCGGCCAAACCCGACGTGCGGGTGCTGGTGGTGGGGAACCCGGCCAACACCAATGCGTGGATCGCCATGAAGAATGCCCCGCGGCTGCGCCCGGAAAGCTTCACAGCGATGATGCGCCTCGATCATAACCGCGCCGTATCCCAGATCGCCGCTAAGATCGGGCGCCCGGTGGATGCCATCCGCAAGGTCACAGTTTGGGGCAACCACTCTGCCACGCAGTACCCTGACGTGTTCCAGGCGGAGGCCGGCACCGACAAGGTATGGAACCTGATCGAGGACCAGACCTGGCTGGAGGGTACTTTTATCCCGACGGTGCAGAAGCGCGGCGCGGCGATCATCGATGCGCGCGGGGCTTCGTCGGCCGCCAGTGCTGCCAACGCCGCCATCGATCACGTTCACGACTGGGTGCTGGGCACCCGGCCGGGGGATTGGGTCACCATGGGGATCGCCTCGGACGGGAGCTACGGCATCGCCGAGGGCGTCATCTACGGCCTGCCGGTCACCTGCCGCAACGGCCGGTACGAACGCGTGCAAGGGATCGAGTTGAGCGCCTTCAGCCGCGCCCGGATGGAGGCGACACACAAGGAACTGCTCGAGGAACGCGACGCGGTCAAGGGCCTCATGGCATGAAGACCGCGCGAGCTGGTTTGCGAGGCGGAAGATCATGAGCGTGCCATCGGCGGGAGCCAAGTTCAGGGCCGCGGTTCAGGACGAGAAGCCGCTGCAGATCGTGGGCGCCATCAACGCGTACCACGCACGCCTGGCCGAGCGCTGCGGTTACCACGCCCTCTACCTGTCCGGCGGCGGCGTTGCGGCCGGATCGCTCGGGGTGCCGGATCTCGGCATCAGTACACTGGACGACGTGCTGACCGACGTGCGCCGCATCACCGACGCGACTGGCCTGCCGCTTCTGGTGGACGCGGACACGGGCTTCGGGAGCGCGTTCAACATCGCGCGCACGGTCCGCTCGCTGATCAAGTTCGGGGCCGCAGCCATGCACATCGAGGACCAGGTGCAAGCCAAGCGCTGCGGCCACCGCCCGGGCAAGGAGATCGTGCCGCGCGAGGAGATGGTGGACCGCATCAAGGCCGCCGTGGATGCGCGCACCGATCCGGGTTTTGTCGTCATGGCACGCACCGATGCCCTCGCAGTCGAGGGACTCCAGGCCGCGATCGATCGTGCCGCGGCCTGCGTGGAGGCAGGCGCGGACATGATCTTTCCGGAAGCGGTCACGGAGCTTGGCATGTACCGCAAGTTCGCCGATGCGGTCGGGGTGCCCGTTCTGGCTAATATCACGGAATTCGGCAGCACGCCGCTGTTCACCGTCGAGCAGCTTCGCTCGGCCCACGTGGGCCTGGTGCTCTATCCGTTGTCTGCCTTTCGCGCGATGAACCGGGCGGCGCTCAACGTCTATCGGGCGATCCGCAGCGACGGAACGCAGCAAAACGTGCTCGACACCATGCAGACCCGTGCGGAGCTGTACGAATTCCTCGACTATCACAGCTTCGAGGCAAAGCTCGACCAACTGTTCGCCAAGGAAAGGCAACAACGATGAGCGCACCAGCCCCCACCAGCATCGTCCCCAAGCCCAAGAAGTCGGTCGCTCTGTCGGGCGTGCCGGCGGGAAATACAGCGCTGTGCACGGTCGGCCGCCAGGGGAACGACCTGCACTATCGCGGCTACGATATCCTCGACTTCGCCGAGCAGGCGCAGTTCGAGGAAGTCGCTTACCTCCTGGTGCACGGCAAGCTGCCGACGGCGGCCGAGCTTGGTGCTTACAAGCACAAGCTCAAGGCGCTGCGCGGCCTGCCGGCAGCCGTGCAGGACATCCTGGAATGCATTCCAGCCAGCACGCATCCGATGGATGTCCTGCGCACCGGCTGCTCAGCGCTCGGCGCCGTGCTGCCGGAGCATCCGGAGCACAAAGTGGCGGAAGCGCGCAATGTTGCGGACCGGCTGATGGCCTGCTTCGGTTCGATGCTGCTGTACTGGTATCACTTTTCGCACTCAGGGCGGCGCATCGAGGTCGAGACCGACGACGACTCGATCGGCGGCCACTTTCTGCACCTGCTCCATGGCCGGCCTCCATCGCAGCTGTGGGTGCGCGCAATGCACACCTCGCTCATCCTCTACGCGGAACACGAATTCAACGCCTCCACGTTCGCGGCGCGGGTGATCGCGGGAACCGGATCGGATCTGTATTCCGCCATCACCGGCGCGATCGGCGCCCTGAAGGGCCCCAAGCACGGTGGCGCGAACGAATTTGCCTTCGACGTGATTGGCCGCTACGACACTCCCGACCAGGCGGAAGCCGACATCGCCCAGCGCGTCGCCGACAAGCAGATCATCATCGGCTTCGGGCACCCGGTCTATACCATCGCCGATCCGCGCAACCAGGTCATTAAAGCGGTCGCGCGCAGGCTGAGCGAGGATGCAGGAGACATGAAGCTGTTCGATATCTCGGAGCGGGTCGAGAAGGTCATGTGGCGCGAAAAGAAAATGTTCCCCAATCTCGACTGGTACAGCGCCACCAGCTATCACATGATGGGGATTCCGACTCAGATGTTCACGCCGATTTTCGTGGTGAGCCGCACCTCCGGCTGGTCGGCACACGTCATCGAGCAGCGCATCGACGGCAAGATCATCCGCCCGAGCGCCAATTACGTCGGCCCGGAGAATTTGAAGTGGGTGCCGATCGAAGAGAGAAAGTGAGAGCTGAATGAGTGAAGGAGTGAATGAGAGGTGCTAACACTGTGACGACTTGATTCACCCATTCACTTATTCACGCATTCACCCATTCACTCTGACTCAATATCATGTCCGCCCCCATTTCGAACGTCCGCCCCGCTCCCGACCAGGTTCTGGTCGACATCGCGGATTACGTGCTCGGCCACGACATCGCGAGCTCGGAGGCCTACAACACGGCGCGCCTGTGCCTGATGGACACGCTCGGGTGCGGGCTCGAAGCGCTGTCCTATCCGGCCTGCACCAAGCTGCTCGGCCCGATCGTGCCAGGCACGGTGGTTCCGCACGGGGCCAGAGTGCCCGGCACCCAGTTCCAGCTGGACCCGGTACAGGCCGCGTTCAACATCGGGACGATGATCCGCTGGCTGGACTTCAACGATACCTGGCTGGCGGCCGAATGGGGCCATCCGTCCGACAACCTCGGAGGGATCCTCGCTACAGCGGACTGGCTGGCACGCGGTGCGCTCGCCGCCGGGCGGAAGCCCCTGCTCATGCGCGAAGTCCTCACCGCGATGATCAAGGCGCACGAGATCCAGGGCGTGCTCGCACTGGAAAACAGCTTCAACCGCGTCGGACTGGATCACGTCGTACTGGTGAAGGTCGCGAGCACGGCGGTTGTGACCAAGCTGCTCGGCGGCACGCGCGAAGAGATCGTGAACGCACTGTCGCAGGCGTGGGTAGATGGCCAGGCGCTGCGCACGTACCGCCATGCGCCCAACACCGGCTCGCGGAAGAGCTGGGCGGCGGGCGACGCCACCAGCCGCGCCGTTCGCCTGGCGCTCATCAGCATGAAAGGTGAAATGGGCTACCCCTCCGTGCTGACGGCCAAGACCTGGGGCTTCTACGACGTGCTCTTCAAGAGCGCACAGTTCAAGCTTCAGCGCCCCTACGGCAGCTACGTGATGGAGAATGTGTTGTTCAAGATCTCCTTTCCCGCCGAATTTCACGCGCAGACCGCAGTCGAGTGCGCCATGCAGCTGCACCCGCTGGTGAAGAACCGCCTGGATCAGATCCAGAAGATCGTCATTCGCACGCACGAGTCGGCCATCCGCATCATCGACAAGAAGGGGTCGCTCAACAATCCGGCCGACCGCGACCACTGCATTCAGTACATGGTCGCGGTGCCGCTGATCCTCGGGCATCTGACGGCGGCCGACTACGAGGACGATGTGGCGCGCGACCCGCGCATCGACGCCCTGCGCGACAAGATGGAATGCGTCGAGGACAAGCAGTTCAGCAAGGACTACCTCGACCCCGACAAGCGCTCAATCGCCAACGGCATCACCGTCCACTTCAGGGACGGAGCGCACGCCGATGAGGTGGTCGTCGAGTATCCGATCGGGCACCGCCGCCGGCGCAGGGACGGCATACCGCTGCTGGAGGCGAAGTTCAAGGCCAACTTGGCGCGCCGCTTCCCGCCCAAGCAGGCGCAGACGATCCTGGATTTGTGCCAGGATCAGAAGCGCCTCGAAGCGGTCCCGGTGAACGAGTTCGTCGACCTGTTCGTCATTTGAACCGGGGAGCCTGCTCGGGCGCGATTCGGGGGCTTTCCGCAGGAGGCCAAGCATGACCAAGCAGCTCGTACCGATCGTGCTTCTCACGGCGGTGACCGCGCTGGCCGTGGACGCTCTGGCGCTCGATCTCCCCAAGCGTAAATCCGGTTTGTGGGACGTCAAGATCTCGCGCGCCAGCGCCAAGCGGCCACCGCAGACGTTTCAGATGTGCATCGATCAAAGCACCGACGACATCACGCTTCAGATGGGTGAAAGCGCCTCGCGGCAGGCCTGCTCGAAACAGCAGATCCGCCGCGAGGGCAACCGCATCGTGGGCGACTCGGTGTGCAAGATCGGCGAGACCACTGCGACCAGCCACACGGTGGTGAGCGGCGATTTCGACCGCGCCTACCGGGGAGAGATCCACACCAAATACTCCCCGCCGCTCATGGGTACGAGCGAAAACCTGATGCTGATCGAAGGCAAATGGGCCGGCCCCTGCCAGCCCGATCAGCAGCCCGGCGACATGATCATGCCCAACGGCATGAAGATCAACATCAAGCAGCTGCAAGTGCAGTAAGCACTTCATCGTTCAAATTCTCGGGGATCATCTCATGCCTCACGCTCTGTTCGACAGCCTTCAGAATTTCGCCCCGGGCCCGGGGAAAACCGCCAAGCTCTATTCCCTGCCCGCCTTGGAGAAGGCTGGACTCGGAAAGATTTCGCGCCTGCCGATGTCCATCCGGCTGGTGCTCGAATCCGTGCTGCGCAACTGCGATGGAAAGCGGGTGACCGAGGAGCATGTGCGCCGGCTCGCGAGCTGGGGACCGACCGCTCCGCGCACCGCCGAGATCCCGTTCGTGGTCGCGCGCATCGTGCTGCAGGACTTCACCGGAGTGCCGCTGCTGTGCGACCTGGCCGCCATGCGGGGAGTCGCAAACAAGATGGGCAAGAACCCGAAGGTGATCGAGCCGCTCGTGCCCGTCGACCTGGTCGTGGATCACTCCGTGCAGATCGACTATCACGGGAACAGCAACGCGCTGGACCTCAACATGAAGATCGAGTTCAAGCGCAACGAGGAGCGCTATCAGTTCCTGAAATGGGGCATGCAGGCCTTCGACACATTCAAAGTCGTTCCGCCCGGCATCGGCATCGTGCATCAGGTCAACCTGGAGTACCTCGCTCGCGGCGTACATCGCAAGGACGGCGTCTATTACCCCGACACGCTGGTGGGAACCGACTCGCACACCACGATGATCAACGGCATCGGAGCAGTGGGCTGGGGGGTGGGCGGCATCGAGGCCGAGGCGGGCATGCTGGGGCAGCCCGTCTACTTTCTGACCCCGGACGTGGTGGGCGTACACCTCAAAGGACGCCTGCGCGAAGGTTGCACGGCTACCGACCTCGTCCTGACCGTTACCGAGCTGCTGAGAAAAGAGAAAGTCGTCGGCAAGTTCGTCGAGTTCTTCGGCGAAGGTACGAACAGCCTGACTGTTCCTGATCGCGCTACCATCGCGAACATGGCGCCCGAGTACGGGGCAACGATGGGTTTCTTTCCCGTCGACACAGCCACCATCGAATACTTCAAGGGCAGCGGACGCACTGCGGAGGAGATCAGCGCCTTCGAGGCCTACTTCAGGGCCCAGGGGCTGTTCGGCGTGCCCAAAGCCGGCCAGATCGACTACACCAGAGTCGTCGAGCTCGATCTCGCGAGCGTCACACCTTCCCTCGCCGGCCCGAAGCGCCCCCAGGACCGCATCGAGATCGGCAAGGTGAAGTCCGCCTTCACGCAACTCTTCTCCAAGTCGGTCACCGAGAATGGCTTCGCGAAGAAGGCCGCAGACCTGCGTATGCGCTTCAAGACCAGAGATGGCGTCGATGTCGGCTCGGGCGACGTGCTGATCGCCGCCATAACCTCCTGCACCAACACGTCCAACCCGGGCGTGCTCATTGCGGCCGGATTGCTGGCCAAGAAAGCGGTAGACAAAGGGCTGACTGTCAGCAAGCACATCAAGACGTCTCTTGCGCCGGGCTCGCGCGTAGTGACCGAGTACCTCAAAGCGGCCGGCTTGTTGCCCTACCTCGAGCAGCTGGGTTTCTACCTCTCGGCCTACGGCTGCACGACGTGCATCGGCAACGCGGGCCCGCTGGAAGGCGGTATCGAGGAAGCCGTCGTGCGCAACGACCTCGTGTGCTGCGCGGTGCTGTCGGGCAACCGCAACTTCGAGGCGCGCATACACCCGAACATCCGCGCCAACTTTCTCGCGTCGCCACCGTTGGTGGTGGCTTATGCGATCGCCGGCACCGTGCTGAAGGACTTGATGACCGAGCCGCTCGGCATCGGCAAGGATGGCAAGCCGGTCTTCATCGGAGACGTATGGCCGTCGAGCGCCGAGGTGCACGCGCTGATGAAGTACGCGACCAACTCACAGGTCTTCCGCCGGCTGTACGGCGATTTCGCGCGCGGCAACCCGATGTGGAACGCTGTCTCATCAGCCTCCGGCCAGGTGTACAACTGGCCGAAGTCCACCTACATCGCCGAGCCGCCTTTCTTCGCGGACTTCGCGATGCGCCCGGGCAGCGTCGGGAATATCCTCGGCGCGCGCGCGCTCGGGATCTTCGGCGACTCCGTCACCACCGACCACATCAGCCCGGCCGGCTCGATCCAGGATACGTCGCCGGCCGGCCGCTACCTGCTCGAGCACGGTGTCGGCAAAGGCGACTTCAACAGCTACGGCGCCCGGCGCGGCAATCACGAAGTCATGATGCGGGGCACCTTCGCCAACGTGCGCATCAAGAACCTGATGGTGCCGCCCAAGGCCGATGGCTCGCGCGTCGAGGGCGGCCTCACCATCCATCAGCCGAGCGGGGAGCGGCTGACCATTTATGACGCCGCTATGAAGTACATGGCGCAACGCACCCCGACTATCGTCTTCGGCGGGGACGAATACGGCACAGGCTCCTCGCGTGACTGGGCGGCCAAGGGGCCGCTGTTGCTCGGGGTCAAAGCGGCCATCGCACGCAGCTTCGAGCGCATCCACCGCTCCAACCTGGTGGGCATGGGCGTGCTGCCCCTGCAGTTCAAGGGCCGTGACAGCGCCGAATCGCTGGGGATCAAGGGCGACGAGGAATTCGACATCCTCGGCCTCGAAGGCGACATCAAGCCGCAACAGGATGTGACGCTCACGGTCAAGCGCAGCGACGGATCGCATCAGGAGATCAAGCTCATACTGCGGATCGATACGCCGATCGAGGTCGATTACTACCGCAATGGCGGGATCCTGCCGTACGTCCTGCGCGAAATCCTGAAGGACGTCGGCAAGAGCAGCGCCGCGGCCTAGGGCGCTATTCGTCCAGGAAGCGCGCCGCGTCGTGCGGCGCCGCGCGTTCCGTGCGGTAGGAATGAATGCGATGACCGGCGTCAGCGTAGCCGAACGAGACGCCGCACACGATTTTGCGGTCGTCGGGCAGTCCCATCAGTTCTCGCAGCAGGTCAGGATACGACGCGAGCGCAGCCTGGGCGATGGAGTCGACACCCAGACTGCGCGCCGCGAGCATGAAGGTCTGCACGTATAGTCCGCAGTCGAGCATCCCATAAGCGCCGAGTGCCTCGTCCGTTGTCACGATGGCCACGTGTGGCGCCCCGAAGAACCTGAAGTTCTCGAGCGACTGTTCGGCGGCCGCCGCCTTGTCGTCGCGCCCGATGCCAAGCGACTGGTACAGCTGCACTCCACACACCTTGCGCCGCTCTCGGTACGCGCCTAGATAGGCCGTAGGGAACGGGAAATCCGGGGCTGGCCGTCCACCGGAGCGGGCGTGCTCGTACAGTCTGCGGCGCAACCGCGCCGTGCCCTCCCCGCGCGTGACGACGAGCTGCCAAGGTTGGCTGTTGCACCACGACGGCGTTTGCTGCGACAGCTCGAGGATGCGCTGTATCGTCTCGTCCGGCACCGGCTGGGGTTGAAACATCCGGGCGCTGTAACGGGAATTGACGACCTGTTCGAAGTCCATCATTCCGCCTTCGGCCGAAAACGCTCGTCCACCTCGACCTGCAGCCCCTGCGTCAGACGGTTGCCTGCATTGGCAAGGGCCACGATCTCGACCAGCTCCGCCAGGGTCTCGTCATCCATCCCCTTCTTGCGGGCGGCCGCGATGTGGGAGTTGATGCAGTAGTCGCAGTTGTTGGTGATGCTCACTGCCAGGTAGATGAACTCCTTGGCAAGCGGGTCGATGCGCGAGTCCTGCACCATCACCTGCTTCATCTGGCTCCAGAAGCGTTTGAGCAACGGCGGATGCACCGCCAGGGCGCGCCAGATGTTGTTCACGTAGTCGGTGTTGCGGGTGCGCCGTATGTCGTCGAACACCGCGCGCACTTCCGCCGACGCATCCTTGTCCTGGACGAGCTTGACCTGAGCCATCGTGTGATCCTCCTTTCACCAGAGGCGCCAATCTTAATACGCTTCTGCCACCCGGGAGCCGTCCGCCCGGCATTGGACAGCCAACCCGACAGGCCTCATAATTCGCCGCTTCGTCAAGCATATGGCAGCGATGAAGGTCCTGTTCGACCTGCTTCCCGTCATCTTCTTTTTCGTCGCGTACACGGGGGCAAAGCATGCGCCCGACAGCGCGGCATCCATCGTTTCCAGCCTCCTGAGCGGCTTGGGAATGAACGGTACGGTGGACGCGGAGCAAGCACCCCTTCTGCTCGCGACCGCGGTCGCGATCGTCGCGACATTCGCGCAGGTGGGCTGGCTGCTCATGCGCCGGCGGAAGGTGGACAACATGTTGTGGATCAGCCTCGCCATCATCGTGGTGCTTGGCGGGGCCACGCTGGCGCTGCGAGATCCCACTTTCATCAAATGGAAACCCACCGTCCTCTATTGGACCTTCGCGGCCGTCCTGCTCGGCGCGAGCCTGTTCCTCAAGAAGAATCTGATCCGCACCATGATGCAGGGGCAGCTCTCTCTCCCGGACGCGATCTGGGCAAGATTGAACTTGAGCTGGGTCGCGTTTTTCGTGCTGATGGGGGTGATCAATCTGTACGTCGCCTACAACTACTCGGAGAGCACGTGGGTGAGCTTCAAGCTGTTCGGCGGCATCGGCCTGATGATCGCGTTCGTCGTGGTCCAGGGTCTGATGCTGTCGCGCTTCCTGGAGAGCGAGCAGAGGAAGTAGTCGTGCCGCCTGCGTCTTACATCTCGTTCCCGCGGGACTAGCACCATGCCGACAGAAGTGGACAGCGTCGTCGCAGCGATCGAGCAGCGCCTCGCGCGCCTGGAACCCGAGCTGCTGGAAATCTACGACGAGAGCGGTGAGCACGTCGGCCATGCCGGCGCGCGGGATGGCGGCGGGCATTACCAGGTTCTCATCGTTTCACGGCGCTTCGAGGGCGAGTCCCGTATCGGGCGCCACAGGATGGTGTACCAGGCACTCGACGTCATGCTGCACAAACAGGTACACGCACTTTCGATCACGGCTCTGACGCCGCAGGAGCTGCAGGAGGTGTTCCCGTCGCAAGCGGGCCGCGGATAGCCGGCGAACCCCTGGCGGCGGCGGGCGTCCAAGGCCCTGTCGCAGCCCTAACCTACCTAAATAAGGAAATTCATAATGCAACCCATGAAACTTGCCGCCGTCGTCGCGTTGACCCTCGCGGGCACGGTGGCCATGCCGTCCAGCTGGGCCGAGGACCAGGCCAACGTGGCCGTCGTCAACGGCGTGCCCATCCCTCAGTCCCGGGTCGATTTTGTCGTCAAGTCGCAGATCCAGCGCAGTCAGGGCCAGCAGAAGGACACGCCCGAGTTCCGGCAGCAGGTGAAGGACGTCCTGATCACGCGAGAGGTGATCGCACAGGAGGCGGTCAAAGAGGGACTCGACAAGAACCCTGCCGTCCAGACCCAGCTCGATATGGCCAAGCAGGACTTTGTCATTCAGGCCTACTTCGAGGATTTCATCAAGAACAATCAGCCGACCGATGAGCAGACTCGGGCCGAGTACGAAAAGATCAAAGCCCAGCAGACCGACAACGGTCAGAAGATGGAGTACAGAGTGCGGCACATCCTGATCAAGGTCGACCCGAACGCCGACCCGAAGAAAGTGAAAGCCGCCGAGCAGAAGGCCAAGGCCATCGTGGCGGAACTCAACAAGGCGAACGGCAAGAACTTCGCCAAACTGGCCAGCACGAAGTCCGACGACCCCGGCACCAAGACACAGGGCGGCGAGCTGGACTGGACCGACGGCAGCAATCTGGTGAAGGAGTTCACCGATGCCATGGTCAAGCTCGAGAAGGGCAGCTACACCAAGGCGCCGGTGAAAACCCGCTTCGGCTATCACATCATTTTGCTGGAAGACGTCCGGCCCATCGCGTTCCCGCCCTACGATCAGGTGAAAGATCGCGTGCAGCAGGAGCTTATCAAGCAGGCGCGCGACAAGAAGATCGACGAGCTGCGCGCCGCCGCGAAGGTCGAATAGCGGGCATCGCTCGGGCAAGCTGCTGCGAGCGGATCGGCGCACCCGCCGACGCACGCCGATAGCGACAACGCGGGCCCGGGGATGAGCACCCCGGGCCTTCGCTTTTTTGTGACGCTGCTACGGCCGCGGCAGCCGCATGGCGCTGGCGTGCTCGGCTACCCGGGCAGCATGACAGAGAGGAGATGGCGCCTCCGCGAAGGTCTGCGCGGAACAGCTCGCGGCAATACCAGTCCTGTCCATCCTGGTGCCATCGTTCTTCGACCTCGAGCACGACCAGGAAGATGCTCGGCGATACGCGAAAGTTCGCTGTCAGCTCATTACACCATCATACAGACGCGTCTCACATTTCCAGCGATCTTTTCGGGGAGACTCATGGTCCTTCCGGATGAGCGTGGGCAGGGCGGCACGGGCAGGACGATCTGGCACAGCGCTAGCTTGGCCAAGGGCGTGAAAGACACCCCGCTCTGGCCGTACGTTCTAAGCCTCGCCGGTATGGCGGTCTTCGCTGCGGTGACTTTTTGGCTCGGCTACGCCGTCACGGCCGGGACCTTGCCCGTATGTCCAGAGCCGGTTTGTCCTCTGCACTCCGCGACGGACGTTACTCTGCAGGGGCAGGACGCGCGTACGAGGGCGCTGGTTTACGGCCACTAACGCCCGCGCCGTCCGCTCTCTTAATCTTACTACGACCTTACACGCGTTCTGCGAGGTCGGGCGCGAGGCGCGCGGTGGGTATTCAGCCAACCCACCTGCGCGCATTGCGGAACATCCTCATCCATGGCCCGTCTTCACCCCAGCCCGCGGGGTGCCATGAGTTCTGGACGGTACGGAAGACGCGCTCCGGGTGTGGCATGAGGATGGTGAAACGGCCGTCGGGTGTGGTAAGACCGGTGATGCCCTGCGGCGAGCCGTTCGGGTTCAGCGGGTACAACTCGGCCGGCCTGCCGCGGTTGTCGACGAAACGCAGGCAGATGACCGGGCGCGCGGCCTCGAGCTGCTTCTGATCTCTGAATTCCGCGTAGCCCTCGCCGTGGGCGACCGCTATCGGCATGCGGCTGCCCTCCATTCCATCGAAGAACAGCGACGCACTCGCCTCGACGCGCGCCATGACGAGGCGTGCTTCGAACTGCTCGGAGCGGTTGCGCACGAAGCGCGGCCAGCTTGCGGCGCCCGGGATCAAGCCCCGCAGGTTGCTCATCATCTGGCAGCCGTTGCACACGCCCAGCGCGAACGAATCGTCGCGCCGGAAGAAGGTCTCGAATTCGTCGCGCGCGCGCGGATTGAACAGGATCGATTTGGCCCACCCCTCGCCTGCACCGAGCACGTCGCCATAGGAGAAGCCGCCAGGCGCCACGAAGCCGCGGAATTGAGAGAGCGTCACGCGGCCGGCGATAACATCGCTCATGTGCACGTCGACAGCCGCGAACCCAGCGCGGTCGAAGGCAGCGGCCATTTCGATCTGCCCATTTACGCCTTGCTCGCGCAGTATCGCGACCGCCGGTCGCGCACCCCGAGAGATGAACGGTGCGGCGATGTCTTCTGCAGGGTCGAAGCTCAGGCTTGCGTGCAGCCCGGGGTCGCCCGCGTCGAGCAGGCGGTCGAATTCCTCTTGAGCGCACGCCGGATTGTCCCGCAGGCGCTGCAGATGCCAGGTCATCTCGGACCACGCGCGTTGCAAGACGATGCCAGACTCCGAGTAGACTTCGCGGCCGCCTGCGTTGATGATGAGCCGGCCCGCACGATTGATGGTTCCGGCCACGCTGCATTCCTCAGCGAGCCCAGCCGCGTCGAACACTTGCTGAACGTCTGCCATATCGCGCGTGCGTATCTGCAGCACCGCGCCCAGCTCTTCGCTGAACAGCGCAGCGAGCAGCTCTCCAGGGTGGACTGCGCGGTTCAGCTCGAGCGTGATGCCGACGTGTGACGCGAACATCATTTCGCTCAAGGTGACGAACAAGCCGCCGTCGGAGCGGTCGTGATAAGCGAGCAGCTGGCCCGCTTCGTTGAGCGCCTGGATCGCACCGAAAAAAACCTTCAGCTTACCGGGCTCGTCCAGATTGGGCGCTTCGTCGCCGAGCTCCGCGTAGGTCTGGGCGAGGATCGAGCCACCCAGGCGGTTGCGCCCCGAGCCCAAGTCGACCAGCAGCAGCACCGTGTCCTCCCGTGGCTGCAGTTGCGGCGTGAGGATCTTGCGCGCATCGAGACAAGGGGCGAAGGCCGAGACGATCAAAGATAACGGCGAGACGACTTCGCGTTGCCGGCTGCCCTGCTCCCAGCTCACCTTCATCGACATCGAATCCTTGCCGACCGGGATGCTGACGCCGAGCGCTGGGCAAAGCTGCATGGCGACGGCATGCACCGCGTCGTACAGCGCTGCATCCTCGCCCGGGTGGCCGGCCGCGCACATCCAGTTAGCCGAAAGCTTGACGTCACCGAGGTCGCGGATGCGCGCCGCGGCGATATTCGTAAGCGCCTCGCCCACCGCCATGCGCGCGGCGGCGGCCGGATCGAGGAGCGCCAGCGGCGTGCGTTCTCCCATCGCCATGGCTTCTCCGCGGCGAGTGCCGAACCCCATGAGCGTGACCGCTACGTCCGCCACCGGAACCTGCCAAGGCCCGACGAACGGATCCCGGCTGCACAGGCCCCCGACGGTGCGATCTCCGATGCTGATCAAGAACGTCTTGTTCGCCACCGCCGGGAAGCGCAGAACGCGCCGTGCGGCCTCGGCGAGCTCGATGCCGGCCAGGTCGAGCTTACGCAATGCGCGCCGCCGACGCGTCACGCTGCGTGTCATCTTTGGCGGCTTGCCTAGCAGCACCGGCAACTCCATGTCGACCGGACGGTTATGGAACAAGGGGTCTTCCACCAGCAGATGGTCGTTGGCGGCGGAGGCGCCGATCACCGCATAGGGACAGCGCTCGCGCTCGCACAGCGCCCGGAACGAGTCGAGCCGCTGCGGATCGACCGCCAGCACGTAGCGTTCCTGCGACTCGTTGCACCAGATCTGCATCGGCGTCATCCCCGGCTCCTCGCTCGGGATCGCGCGCAGGTCGGAGCGTCCTCCCGCCCCGCCACCGTGCAGCAGCTCGGGCAGGGCATTCGAGAGACCGCCCGCGCCCACGTCGTGAATCGACAGGATCGGATTGTCGGGGCCCAGCGCCCAGCATCGGTCGATCACTTCCTGTGCGCGGCGCTCGATCTCCGCGTTGCCGCGCTGAACCGAATCGAAGTCGAGGTCTTCGACGTTGTCCCCGGCTCCCATGCTGGAGGCCGAGCCTCCCCCCAGCCCGATCAGCATGCCGGGGCCGCCCAAATGCACTAGAGCGCTCTGCGCGTTCAGCGGGAGTTTCTTGAGCTGATCAGCGCCGATATTGCCGACACCGCCCGCGATCATGATCGGCTTGTGATAACCGCGGTGCGCGCCGTCCACATTCTGCTCGAACGTGCGGAAGTAGCCGAGCAGATTCGGCCGGCCGAACTCGTTGTTGAATGCCGCGGCGCCGATCGGGCCCTCGACCATGATCTGCAGCGCGGAAGCGATACGCCCGGGCTTGCCGTAGTCGTTGCGTTCCCAAGGTTGCTCGAAGCCAGGGATGCGCAGATGCGAGGTCGTGAACCCGACCAGGCCGGCCTTGGGCTTGGCGCCCCGTCCCGTGGCGCCTTCATCGCGGATCTCGCCGCCCGATCCGGTGGCCGCGCCGGGGAACGGCGCGATCGCAGTCGGGTGGTTGTGCGTCTCGACCTTCATGAGAATGTGCGTGGGCTCGCTGCGGAAACCGTAGCGCTGGTCGTCGGCCGGATAAAAGCGGTCAATCTGTGCACCCTCCATGACCGCAGCGTTGTCCGAATAGGCGAGCAGCGTGCCTTCGGGGTGCACGGCGTGCGTGTGCTTGATCATGCCGAACAGCGACTCGCGCTTGGCTTCGCCGTCGATGACCCAGTCGGCGTTGAAGATCTTGTGCCGGCAGTGCTCGGAGTTGGCCTGCGCGAACATCATCAGCTCGACGTCGGTCGGATCGCGGCCGATGCGCGTGAAATAGTCGAGCAGATAATCGATTTCGTCGTCCGACAGCGCAAGCCCGAGGCGGCGATCGGCATTTTTCAGCTCGGCGCGCCCGCCCGCGAGGATGGCGATGCTGGCGAGCGGCCCGGGCCGCGTGGCGTGAAACAGCGTCTCCGCGGCCTCGAGCGAGTCGAGCACCGTTTCCGTCATGCGGTCATGCAGGAGCGGCAGCAACGCGCGCCGCTGCGTGGTTGGCAATGCCGATGCGCGCACGCCCCGCAGCCGGTAGGCCGTACCGCGCTCGATGCGCTCAACGCCTCGCAGACCGCACTGCCGCGCGATGTCGGTCGCCTTCGAGGCCCAAGGGGAGATCGTCCCCAGCCTCGGAACCACCAGGAGCATTTCGCCAGCGTGCTCGGCATGCGCGTCCGAGCCACCCGGTGGCGCGGGGCCGTAAGCGAGCAGGGCATTGAGCGTCGCGGTGTCGTCGTCAGACAAGCTCTGCGCCAGCTTGACGAAATGCCAGTACTGCGTGTCGATTCCGCCGAGGCGGGGAAGATGTTGCGTGGCTTGCTGGAGGAGCTTGTTGAGGCGGAACTCGGACAGGGCGCGGCGGCCGGGCAGCTTGAGAATCAGCGACATGAGAGCCGGTCATGGACCACAAACGCGAATTATACCCTTCGCCTGGCGAACAGCATGCCCGCCCCGTTCAAGCTACACTCGCCGAGCATGTCTCAGCTCGCACCCGCAGCGGCACTGCCCGTCTATCGCACTGACGAGATCCGTCGCATCGAGTCGCTGGCACACTCGGCCGCAGGGTCGCCGCGCCTGATGGAGATTGCCGGCCTGGCCGGCGCCGAGCTCGCGCGCGACATCATCGCCGACGGCGGCAAATCCGTGCTGGTGATGGCCGGCCCCGGCAACAACGGCGGCGACGCGTTCGTCGCGGCCCGCCACCTGAAGCAGTGGTGGCATCGCGTCAGTCTGGTGTTTACCGGGCAGCGGTCAAAACTGTCGGTGGATGCGGCCACAGCGTTCGACGCCTGGGGCGCAAGCGGCGGCGAAGTTCTGACCGACCCGCCGCGCGGCGCGCTGCGCTCGTTCGGCCTTATTGTCGACGGACTGTTCGGCGTCGGATTGGAGCGCGACATCTCCGGTCGGCACGCGGAGCTCGTTGCGGCCGTGAATGCGAGCGCAGCGCCCGTGCTCGCGCTCGACGTCCCCAGCGGGCTGCACGCCGACAGCGGCCGCGTGTTGGGCTGCGCCGTGCAGGCGCGCCACACGATTACCTTCATTGCCGCGAAGCCCGGTCTGCTCACGCTGGACGGCCCCGATCTGTGCGGTGACTTGCACGTCCGGGATCTGGGTCTCAACGTCGAGGCATTGCTTGCACCGAAGGGCAGGACCATCGCCAGCGCGGTGCTGAGCGCCGTGCTGCCGCCGCGTCGCCTCAACAGCCACAAAGGTACGTTCGGCAGTCTGGGCATCGTCGGCGGAGCCGAGGGAATGACGGGCGCCGCGCTGCTGGCGGCACGGGCAGCGCTCGAGCTCGGCAGCGGGCGCGTCTATGCGGGGTTCCTCGGCCCCGACGCACCGCGCCTCGATTTTGGTCAGCCGGAGCTGATGCTGCGAAGCGTGCAGGATGTGCTGGCGATGGATGCGCTCGACTGCCTGGTGCTGGGCCCGGGCCTGTCGCAATCGCAAGCGGCGACCCGATGCGTCGAGCAGGCGTTGGCGCGCGATCTGCCTCTCGTGATCGATGCCGACGCGCTGAACCTGATCGGCGCACATGGCGCCCTGCAGGACTCCTGCCGTGCGCGGCGCTCTGCCACTGTGATCACACCTCATCCGGCTGAAGCGGGCCGCCTCGCGGGTGTCTCCACGGGCGAGATTCAAAACGATCGCGTGCGATCGGCCCTGTGGTTGGCGCAGCGGTACAACGCGGTGACCGCCCTCAAAGGCCTCGGCACCGTCGTCGCAATGCCCGACGGCACGTATGACGTCAACACGTCCGGCAATCCGGGCCTCTCCAGCGCCGGGATGGGTGATGTGCTCAGCGGCATCCTCGGTGCCCTGATCGCTCAGGGGGCTTCTGCGCCGCTGGCGACCTGCGCTGCGGTGCACCTGCACGGCCTGGCCGCGGATCGCTGTCGCGCGCGGCAAGGCGGGCCCATCGGCATCACCGCATCGGAAGTCATCGACGCAGCCCGCGAGCTCCTCAACCGAGCGATTTACGCGACGCCCGACGCGCGCTGAAATCAGCGGCGCGCAAAGGCCCAGACGCAGGGGCGTCAGGTCGGCGTGAAGTTGAGTGCCACGCCGTTGATGCAGTAGCGCAGCCCCGTCGGGGGCGGCCCGTCGTCGAATACGTGGCCGAGGTGGCTACCGCAGTTCGCGCAATGGACTTCGGTGCGAACCATGTCGAAGCTGCGGTCGATCGATGTCTCGAGCGCACCCTCGATCGGATCGTCGAAGCTCGGCCATCCTGTTCCGCTTTCGAACTTCCGCTTCGAATCGAACAAAGGCTGCGCGCAGGCGGCACAGGAGAATCGTCCCGCCCGCTTCTCGCGCAGCAAGGCACAGCTGCCGGGTGCCTCCGTACCATGCCCCCGCATCACCTGATATTGCTCCGGCGTGAGCAGGCGCCGCCACTCTTCCTCTGTATGCCTCACGGGATATGGCTTGTCCACGACGTCTATCTCCTCGTGCGATGGTTCACCGTGGTTCTAGTATACCGACAGAGGAAAGAATTCAGTCTCCGGTGACGAGGGCGAGAGCATCACAGGGTTTCCTTCAGGTGTGCAGGACGCGCACGGTGTAGATCCCGAGGACAGTCAGGAGAAGAGACCCGAACAGGTGAGCGGCGACGTGCACGCAGAACCAGCCTGGTTGACCGCGCGAGAGCAGCGCGATCGCCTCCGCCGAGAAAGTCGAGAACGTCGTGAGACCGCCCAGAAATCCCGTGATCACGAACAGACGCACCTCGGGCGGCCACTGCGTGTGTATCGCGAGCAGCTCGACCGCGACTCCGACCAGGTATCCGCCTACGACGTTCGCAGCCAGGGTACCGAGCGGAACCCAGGGGAAGAGCGGATTCAGCACGATCCCCAGGATCCAGCGCGCCCACGCACCGAGTACCGCACCCACACCGACTGCAGCGAACGCGTAAGCCGTCACTTCGCGAAACCCCGCGGTCAAAGGCGCGGATTATAGGGGAAGCCGCCCGGGTCGGTGTCGCCAAGCCCGAACGTCAGCTTGCGACGTAGAGCTCAGCCAGTGCGCGCCCGAGTCGCTCGTGTCGCGCGCTGTCGACACCGGCGTATGAGCCATCCTTCAGATTGAAGGTTTGCGCGACCTGTCCGTGGCCGAAAACCACCAGGTTCTCCGCCAGAGCCTCGACATCGGCAGGATCGTGCGTGATGATGACCATCGGTACCTGGAAGCGGGACTGCACGTCGAGCAGCTCGCGGCGCACCCGTTCCCTGAGAATTTGATCGAGGGCCGCGAACGGCTCGTCGAGCAGCAAGATGTCGGGCTGCCCGATGAGCGCGCGGGCGAGCGCCACCCGCTGGCGCTGACCGCCCGACAGCTCGCGCGGCAGATTGCGCGCCAGCCCATCCAGCTCGAACAGGCCGAGAAAGACTCGGACGCGCTCGCGGGCGGTGGCGTCGAGGTGGCCATGAAAATTGCGCGGGAGCGCGAACCCGACGTTGTGTTCTACCGTGAGGTGCGGAAACAACGCGTAGTCCTGATAGACGAAGCCGACCTTGCGCGCGCGAGGCGCGAGGTTCACTTTTGCTGTCGAATCGAACAGCACGTGCTCTCCCACCTGGATGCGCCCAACGTCGGGCGTGATCAAGCCCGCAATGCACTGCAGCGTGACACTCTTACCCGACCCGGACGGGCCGAAGACGACGACGCGGTCATGCTCGGCATCGAAGGCAGCCTGCAGATGGAACTCGCGGCCCTCCGAGCGCAGGTGCTTACGAATGTCGACGCGGATCTTCACGCGGAGGGCCGCGGGCGAAGCAGCCGGCCCGACGCCAGGAGAATCGCGACACACACGATCGAGGTCACCAGCACCAGGAAGTTCGCCAGGTCGTCGCGCCCCGCCTCCACCGCGTCGTAGACCGCGAGCGACAGGGTTTGCGTTTTGCCCGGGATGTTTCCCGCCACCATCAGCGTCGCACCGAATTCCCCCATGCCGCGCGCGAAGGCGAGCATGGTGCCGGCGAGGATTCCGCGCCAGGCGAGCGGGAGCGTCACGCGCAGGAACACCCCCACTTCGGAAGCGCCTAGCGTGCGCGCTGCGCCCTCGAGCTGGCGATCTACTCCCTCGAATGCTGCACGCGCCGATTTGAACACGAGCGGAAACGCCACCACAGCCGAGGCGAGCACAGCGCCCTGCCAGGTGAACATCAGAGTGATGCCGAGGTTGTCGTACAGCCAGCCGCCAATCCAGCCGCGGCGCCCGATCAAGACGATCAAGTAGTAACCCAGCACGGTGGGGGGCATCACGAGGGGCAGCGTGCATACGGCGTCCAGCACTTCCCTCCCCGGGAACGCGTGCCGCGCCAACGCAAACGCGAGAGCGACCCCCACAACCAGCGTGAGCAGCGTGGCGCACCCCGCCACCTTGAGCGTGAGCAGGAGCGGAACCAGCGCCTGTCCAGTCATCGAACGAAAACCTCGGCTGTTCCGGCGACCTCTCACCGCGCCCGCGGAGGGCGGAGCAGGTTCCGTCGGCCTTGGCCGATGGATGCACCCCCCCGAGAATCGATGCTATATCCCGGAAAATACAGCGTGAACTGTACGGAACGGGTGCGCACCGGTCAAGCGAAGCGGGAGGCCGCAGCACGCCGGCTGCGCGTCACAGGCTTTCCAGCTTGAAGGCGATCGGTACGGTCAGGGTGAGCTCGCGGTCGCGCAGCACGTCGGGCGGTTGCGGGAGCGGAAGGGAGTCTTGCACCATGTGGACAGCGGCCGCGTCGAGCACCTCGAAGCCGCTGCTGCGCGCCACCGACAGGTCATGCAGCTTTCCGTCTGAACCAATACGCAACCTGAGCTGAGTCGTCCCTTGCCAGCTGCGCAGCCGCGCCAGGCGCGGGTAGCTCTTATTCTTGTCGAAGGCGCGCGCAAGCGTCTCCCCGTAGGTCTTCAGGGCGCCAGGGTCGGGCGCAGAAGGCGTCTGGCGAACCACAGGCGGGGGCGTCTCCGCCTTCGCAATGGGCTGCGGTTCGACACGCGGCGCGGGTTCGCGCTCGGTCTGCGGCGCAACCGGCGGGGCAATCTGCGGTTCGGACCGCGCTTGCACGGGCGGCGGGGGTTCCGGCCGCACCTCCTGAACCGGCGGGGGCGTTGGCGCGGGTTCGGGCGTAGCTTCACGCCGCAGTTCCACCGCAGGAGCGGGCGCGGGCTCGACGTGAGTGGGTGCCGGAACTGGCGCTGGCACCGGGCGCTCCCTCTGCACCGGAACGATTTTCCTGACGGCGGGCTCGGGCGGTGCCAGTGGTTGCTGCGCGGGTGCGATGGCCTCCGTCTGTGGTGCGGGCGCAAGCTCAACCACGAGCGGCGCCGGGCTTTCAGGCAACTGCAGGCGCAGGCCGGGCAGCAGCGCTACTGCCGCCGCGTGCACCACGACCGACACCGCGAAGGCCAGCGCGACCGAGCGCTCACGGTACCAGCGGCTGGAGACCTCGAGGAAAAAGGTAGGGGTCGCTGTGCTCATGGGCGGCATCGCCTGCGCTTTAGGTTCTAACGCCCAGCCATCAAACGCGTGAATGCAGCCATGTCCCTGCGCACGCTCGCCGCCGCCTTGGCTTCCATCGCGACGTAACGCTCGAGCACCTCGCGGCCCAGGTCCGTGACGCGCGCGCCGCCGCCCCGCTGCCCGCCGGTGAGGGTTTCGACCACCGGCGCCTTGAAGCACTGATTCATCGTATCGACCAGCAGCCACGCGCGTCGATAGGACATGCCGAGATCGCGCGCCGCCGCGGAAATCGAGCCGCTGTCTTCGATTGCCCTCAGTAGATCGGCTTTGCCCGGCCCCATGGCGATCGCCTTGCGGAACATGATGCGGATCTGGGGCTTCGATCCGCCTGCCGGTCCCCCGCGCTTGCCGCCCGCTCGCTTCTCCGTTGACATCACACGCTCCCGTCTCAGCTGATGCGGCCTGTCAGCGCACCCACCGCTCGGCCGCGGCGTCATCGCTCGATCTCGCATCGACCCACCGGCTTCCGGCTGGGGTCTGTTCCTTCTTCCAGAACGGCGCCCTGGTCTTCAAGTAGTCCATCACGAACTCGCACGCGGCGAATGCGGCGCCTCGGTGGGCCCCCGTCACCGTGACGAGCACGATCTGATCGGTGGGGCGCAACGCGCCGATCCGATGAATCACCAGCACGTCCACGATATCCCAGCGCGCCTTCGCCTCGTCTACGATATCCTGCAGCGCCGCGTGGGTCATGCCCGGATAGTGCTCGAGGGTGATCTCGGACACGCGCTCGCCGGCATTGACGTCGCGCACCAGACCGATAAAGCTGGCGACTGCGCCGATGGCCGGGTTGTCGCCGCACAATGCGGCGATCTCGGCGCTCACATCGAAGTCCTCGGTCTGAATGCGCACCGGCATTTCGACCTCGCGCCTAGCCGCCCGTGACCGGCGGCAGAAACGCTACCTCGTCTCCGGCGTGGAGCGGGGTGTCGGCACTCGCGATCACCTGATTCACGGCCACGCGCACTGGCCTGTCGCTCGCGAGCTCGACCGCCCAGGCACCACCGCGCGCGTGCAAATGTGCTTGCAGAGCGCCGGCGGTAGCGATCGTCCCGGGCAGAACCAAGCGCTCCGAGGCGACCCCAAAGGCTTCCCTGAGGCGTGCGAAGTAGAGGATGTTGATGGTCTCCGCCTGCGCTGCGCTCGCCCTGGATTTCTGCGCCAGATCCGAGTTGTCCACCTTGGTTTGCCAGTTACCGCCCGGTAGGGTGAACTGAATTATAAGGCCTGCCGCGCGTGCCTACACCTCCAGTCACGGCGGCGCCCGGGACGGTCAGGTCAGGGCCCTTGGTCTACCTGATGCGGGCGCGGCGCTTGAGGACGATGGAGGGCCGTCGCGCCGCTGGTGCCTCGCTGGGCTGCGCCGCGACCGCAACCGGCATGATCGTCAGAATCGCCTGCTTGTAGACGATCTGTGTCTCCCCGCGACTCTGCAGGCCGATGCTGTAAGGGTCATAGCTCGTCAGCGTGCCGCGGATCTTGACGCCGTTCACCAGCGTCACCTCCAGCAGCGCGGCACTGGCCTGCCACTCGTCCAGCACGCGCGTCTGACAGGGCTCGGCCTTGCCGCGGGTGCCCGGCGCCGGCGGACCAGCCGAAGCACGACGCTCCCGGGGCGGGCCGGTCCGTGCCGGCCGGCCTCCCACGTCGCGCGTGCGGCTGTGGACGAGCGGCGAACTTCTGCGTTGTCCTTCCGACATCTTCAGTCCCGTGAACGGGCTTACACCGGGCTTGCCCGGCGACGGGCTGCCCGCCTCGCGCTGCCGACGCCTGCTGTGAACATGTTGCTTGTCGATTCCGTCGAGGATGTCAAAACCTCTCTATGATGCACGAATTTTGCAAATGAAGCGCGCTTGTCTCGATACAGGGTGAGCTGCGACCTCTGCAATCGGGTCGCGTTCGCGGCGTCATGCCCCCGGGCATATAATGTGTTCGAGCTGTTCAAAAAAACCTCTATCCTCGAAGGGAATATGAAGGGGCAACAGTTGACCGATGCGCAAGCGGAGCTCCGCGTACTCCCGGCGCGCGCCCGCCGGGATCTGGCCGACACGCGCGGGAGGCCCTTGCGTGATCTGCGCATCTCGGTCACCGACCGGTGCAACTTTCGCTGCACCTACTGCATGCCCAAGGAAGTGTTCGGAAGACAGTACCAGTTTCTCGAGCGCGCCGATCTGCTGAGCTTCGGCGAGATTCACCGTTTGGTGCGCATCTTCCGGGATCATGGTGTGCAGAAGATTCGCATCACCGGGGGCGAGCCGCTGGTGCGGCGCAAGCTCGACCGGCTGGTCGAGATGCTGGCGTACTGGAGCGATCTCGATCTGACGCTCACCACCAACGGCTCACTTCTGAAGCAGCAGGCGCAGAGCCTGCGAGCGGCGGGGCTGAAGCGCATCACGGTGAGCCTCGACTCGCTGGACGACAGCGTATTCAAGGCGATGAACGACGTCGATTTCCCGGTCGCCAGGGTGCTCGAGGGAATCGATGAAGCCGCGGCCGTTGGACTGGGCCCGATCAAGATCAACATGGTGGTGAAGCGCGGCGTCAACGACGACAGCGTGTTGCCGATGGCGCGCTTCTTCAGGGAGCGCGGCCACATTCTGCGCTTCATCGAGTTCATGGACGTGGGGGCCACGAACCGCTGGCGCATGGAGCAAGTTGTGCCCTCGCGCGAACTGGTGCAGATGATCGACCAGGTGTTGCCCATAGAGCCTGTTGAGCCCGCCTACCGGGGCGAAGTGGCGGAGCGCTGGCGCTATTCCGATGGCGGCGGTGAGGTCGGGTTCATCTCCTCGGTGACGCATGCGTTCTGCCGCGACTGCACGCGTGCGCGGCTATCTGCGGAGGGGCAGCTGTACACTTGCTTGTTCGCCACCAACGGCACGGATCTGCGGGCGCTGCTGCGCCGCGATGCATCCGACGACGAGATCTCGCAGCTGATCGACCGGGTGTGGAGCGGTCGCGCTGACCGCTACTCGGAGATCCGCAGCGCCGAGACAGCGCACGTGCGCAAGGTCGAGATGTCCTATATCGGCGGCTGACGCCCGGTCGCTGGCCACACCGCCGGAAACGGCGCAAGATTCACGCTGCGTCACGTTTATCCTGCGCGAGAGCTCATGGACGCCGCCAAGCACGTCTCCGCGATCGCCGCCGACAGCGATTACGACCCGAACTCGATGCCGGTCGCGAAGGCACGGGAATACATCCGCGCCTTTCTCGCTCCGGTCACTGCGGTGGAGCGGTTGCACGTGCGCGCGGCGCTCGGCCGCGTGCTGGGGGCCGAGATCCGCTCGAGCGTCAACGTGCCGGCGCACGATAACTCCGCGATGGATGGCTACGCGGTGCGCTTCGCCGACCTGAAGGCGGACGGGGAATCGACGTTCGGCATCGCCGGCACTTCGCTCGCGGGAAAGCCGTTCCAGGGTCGCGTCGCTGCCGGCGAGGCAGTGCGCATCATGACGGGCGGTGTCATGCCGGCGGGCTGCGATACCGTGATCATGCAGGAGCGCGCGCGCGCGGCCGATGGTCGCGTCACGCTGCCCGGCGGGCAGCGCCTCGGTCAGAACGTCCGCTACGCCGGCGACGACATCCGGGCTGGACAGGTGGTGTTCAAGCCTGGCCAGATCGTGCGGCCAGCAGAGCTGGGAATGATCGCCTCGCTCGGGATCGGCGAGGTATCGGTCTACCGCAAGCTGAGGGTGGCCTTTTTCTCCACAGGCGACGAGCTGGTCCCCGTTGGCGGCAGTCTGGAACCGGGTCAGATCTACGACAGCAATCGCTACACGATCTATGGAATGCTGGCACGATTGGGCGTCGACCCGATCGATATGGGCCTGATACGCGACGACCCCGCAGCGATCGAGAGCGCCTTCGCACAAGCCGCGCAGGCGGCGGACGTCGTCATCACCAGTGGCGGCGTCTCGGTTGGCGAGGCAGATTTCGTCAAGCAGCTTCTCGCCAAACTCGGCGACGTGCTGTTCTGGAAGATCGCGATGAAGCCTGGTCGTCCGCTTGCGTACGGAAAAATCGGCTCGGCCCACTTCTTTGGCCTGCCGGGCAATCCCGTTTCAGCGATGGTGACGTTCTACCAGTTCGTGCGCGATGCCCTGCTGGTCCTGATGGGCGTGCCCGATCCACAGCCGCTGCCGCTGCTGAAGGCCATCTGCACCTCGGCAATCAAGAAGGCGCCCGGGCGGACGGAGTTTCAGCGCGGGATCTTGAGCGCCGGCGACGATGGCCAGTGGACGGTGCGCGTGACGGGTGATCAGAGCTCGGGAATCCTCTCCTCCATGAGCCAGGCCAACTGCTTCATCCTGCTGTCGGACGCGCAAGGCAATACGCCCGCAGGCGCGATGGTCGACGTTCAGCTGTTGGAGGGCTTGATCTGATCTGCCCCGAGGTGCACGGCCTCAGCGGAACAGAATGAATGCCTTCTGCAGCGTGACATACACGCCCCACGCGAGCGGAATACCCACAAACAGCCAGAACAGCACCAGCAGCGCGGGGCTGCTGCGCGCGGTGACGCCGGTCGCGGCTGTGCCGGCGGCATCCGCCCGAGCCTTCTCGTGGGCGAGCTTGCGCTCGGCGGCCAGTTCGTCGTCCGTCATGAACCACTTGGGGCTCACCGGACGGACCAGCAGGTTGCACAGGAATCCCCCCACGAGCAGTCCGGCGAGAACGTACATGGTCGTGTCATACGCCTGCGCCTTCGGCACGCCCGCTTTCACCTGAAAGTCGTTGATGTAGTTCACCAGCACTGGACCGAGAATGCCCGCCGCCGACCAGGCCGTCAGCAACCGCCCGTGAATCGCGCCCACCATCTGGGTACCGAACATGTCGGCGAGGTACGCAGGGATCGTCGCGAAGCCGCCGCCGTACATGGTCAGGATGACGCAGAACAGCCCGACGAAAAGCGCGACGCTGCCAGCGTGACCGGCCGAGGGTGCGGCGGCATACAGGACGAACCCGAGCGCGAAGAACGTGTAATACGTCCCCTTACGCCCGATGAAATCGGATAGAGAGGCCCAGAAGACCCGGCCGGCAATGTTGAACAGGCTGAGCAGCCCGGTGAACCCGGCAGCAATTGCCGCGATCTGACCGAGCTGATCCTTGCTGAGCTGGTCGAACTTGAGGTCGAGCCCGAGCAGCCGCCCGCCGAAGATTTCCTGCAGCATGGGCGACGCCATCCCGATCACGCCGATGCCGGCGGAGACGTTCAGAGTCAGAATTCCCCACAGCAGCCAGAACTGCGGTGTGCGCCACGCCTTGTTCAAGTGAACATTGCGGGTGGTTATCATCGCGTTCGCCGTTGCAGGCGGGGTCCACCCCGCGGGTTTCCACCCGGTCGGGGGGATCCGATACGCGAGCGCGCCGACCATCATGAACACGAAATAAATCGCGCCCAGCGCGAGGAAGGTCTGCCAGACGCCGACCGAGTCGGGTGTGGCGAAAAACCTCATCAAGCGATCGGCCAGCGGCGAGCCGATCATTGCGCCGCCGCCGAAACCGGCGATCGCCATGCCGGTTGCCATGCCGCGCCGATCCGGGAACCACTTGATCAACGTCGAGACGGGGGAGATGTAGCCCAGCCCGAGCCCCACGCCGCCGATGACCCCTGAGCCTAGCCACATCAGCCAGAGCTGATGGATGTACACGCCGAAAGCCGAGATGACCAAGCCACCGCACCAGCATACCGCCGCAACCACGCCTGCTCTGCGTGGCCCCACGCGCTCGAGCCACCCGCCCCAGAGCGCCGCGCTCGATCCGAGAAAGACGAAGAACAGCGTGAACATCCAACCCAGGAGCGGCTTGTTCCAATCGCAGGTGGTCGTGA
The DNA here is from genome assembly GCA_035499005.1 of Burkholderiales bacterium. Taxonomy (GTDB): domain Bacteria; phylum Pseudomonadota; class Gammaproteobacteria; order Burkholderiales; family SHXO01; genus SHXO01. The sequence continues at coordinate 41,502 of DATJZQ010000086.1, forward strand.
ACAACTCCCATGCATCCGGAGGGCATTCGATCGACTTGGTGATGCCGAGCGCTTTGGTGAGGGGCAACCAGAACACCGAGAAGCCATAGGCCATCCCGATGCACAGATGAATGCACAAGGCGGCGGGAGGGACGAGCCAGCGGTTGAACCCTTCACCCGCGACGATACGTTCCTTCGAAAGGTCGAACATCACGCTCCCCCTTGTTGTTCTGTATTGCTCTTGTGTCTTTCGCGCTGCCCAGCCGTGCGCAATCATACCCGAGCCGTGCCTCGATGGCGCACCGGAGGGTCGGCCGGAGCGGCGTATCATCCGGGTAAACGGATTGAGCTCAGGGCGTCGCGCAATGACGGGCTTGCGATGAGGACGGAAGTCACCGGCGTCATCTTGTCGGGCGGCCGCGGCAGCCGCATGGGCGGCGTCGACAAGGGCCTGCTGCCGTTCCGCGGGCGCACCATGCTGGAGTGGGTGCTGGACCGCATCGAGCCACAGGTCGCCGAGGTCCTGATCAGCGCCAACCAGAACCTCGACCGCTACCTCGCGTTCGGCCACCCCGTGCTCACGGATCGTATCAGCGGCTTTGCCGGGCCGCTGGCGGGTCTGCACGCGGGCCTGTGCGTGGCGCGCTGCGAGCTGGTGATGATGGTGCCGTGCGACTCGCCCTTCCTTCCGCTCGACCTCGTATCGCGCATGGCCGAAGCCCTCGCGCGTGCGCACGCCGATATCGCGGTGGCCCGAAGCGGCGAGCGGCGCCATTCGGCGTTTTGCCTGTGCCGCGCGAGCGTGCTCGAAAGGCTCACCGCCTTCCTCGGTAGCGGCGAGCGCAAGGTAGACGCCTGGTACGCATCCTCGGCAAATGTGAGCGAGGTGCTGTTCGACGACCGGGACGACAGCTTCCGCAACATCAACACGCCCGAGGAGCTACGCGCGTTCGAGCGTTGAGGAGGCTGAAACCTGCAGCCTAGCGCGCCGGCACGGGCGGTGGAGGGGCGGGCTCGAGCACCTGGAAGAACACCTCGTCCGCCCTGATCATGCCGAGCTCGCTGCGCGCGCGCTCTTCGATCGCTTCGAAGCCGGTTTTCAGATCGCGAATTTCCGCCGCCAGAGCGGCGTTGCGCGCGCGCGCTGCATCGTTGCTGCGGTGCTGCGCTTCGAGCTGGCGATCCAGTTCCCACACGCGCGCCCAACCGCCCTTGCCGGCCCACAGCGGCCATTGCAGGGCTGCGATCAGGAACACCAGGACGAGCGCGAGCAGCCGCATCTACCAGAGCTGATAGAACGCCTCGCGGCCGGGATAGCTGGCGGTATCGCCCAAGTCCTCCTCGATCCGCAGGAGCTGGTTGTACTTGGCCATGCGATCCGAGCGCGACAGCGAACCGGTCTTGATCTGCAACGCATTGGACGCCACCGCGATGTCGGCAATGATGGTGTCCTCGGTTTCGCCCGAGCGGTGCGAAATGACCGCCGTGTAGTTGGCGCGCTTGGCCATCTCGATCGCCGCGAAGGTCTCGCTCAGGGTTCCGATCTGGTTGATCTTGATCAGCACCGAGTTCGCCACGCCTTCGACGATGCCTTCGCGCAGGAGCTTGGTGTTGGTCACGAATACATCGTCGCCGACCAGCTGGACGGTGTCGCCCAGCCGGTCGGTGAGGACCCTCCAGCCGTCCCAGTCGTCCTCCGCCATGCCATCTTCGATGCTGATGATGGGATACCTCTCGACCCAGGCGGCGAGGTAATCGGAGAATTGCTCGGCGCTGAGGCGCAGGCCGTCCGAGGCCAGCACATACGCGCCTTCCTCGAAGAACTCCGTGCTCGCGCAATCCAGTCCGATCGCCACCTGGCCGCCCGGCTCGTAGCCAGCTTTGCCGATGGCCTCCATAATGAGCTGCAAAGCGGCTTCGTTGTTGGCGAGGCTCGGCGCGAAGCCGCCTTCGTCGCCCACCGTCGTCGGCATGCCTTTGGCATCGATCAGCTTCTTGAGCGCCTGAAACACTTCGGCGCCCCAGCGCAGCCCTTCGCGGAAGGTCTGCGCGCCGACCGGGATGATCATGAATTCCTGCAGGTCTAGGTTATTGTTGGCGTGCGCCCCGCCGTTGATCACGTTCATCAGCGGCACGGGAAGCTGCATGCGTCCGGCGCCCCCCAGGTACCGATACAACGGCAGTCCCGATTCCTCGGCGGCGGCCTTGGCCACGGCGGCGGACACCGCGAGAATGGCGTTGGCGCCCAGGCGGGACTTGTTCTCGCTCGCGTCGAGCTCGATGAGCGTCTGGTCGATGAGAGTCTGCTCGACCGCATCGAGGCCGATGATGGCTTCGCAGATTTCAGTATTCACGTTCTCCACCGCGCGCAGCACGCCCTTGCCGCCGTAGCGCTGCGGGTCGCCGTCACGCAGCTCGATCGCCTCCTTGCTCCCGGTGGACGCTCCGGACGGAACCGCTGCGCGCCCCATCACCCCGGACTCGAGCAGCACGTCGGCTTCCACGGTGGGATTGCCGCGGGAGTCGAGGATTTCTCGCGCGACCACGTCGACGATCGAGCTCATGCCTTCGCCTTCTCCTTTCCCTGTCCGCTGTCCCGTGCCGGCGGCGGCGCAGATACGCGATCCTCTGCGAAACCCCTGCGCTTGACGAGCGCGTCCATCTCTTTGAGCGTTTCCAGCAGCTCGCGCATGAGATGCAGCGGCCACGCGTTGGGCCCGTCGGACAGCGCCTTGTCGGGCCTCGGGTGGGTCTCCATGAAAATGCCGGAGACGCCGGAGGCCACGGCGGCGCGCGCCAGCACCGGAACAAACTCGCGCTGACCGCCGCTCGAGGTGCCCTGCCCTCCGGGCAGCTGCACCGAGTGTGTCGCGTCGAACACCACCGGGCAGCCGGTGTCGCGCATCACCATGAGCGCGCGCATGTCGGATACGAGATTGTTGTAGCCGAACGATACCCCGCGCTCGCAGACCAGGATGTTGTCCGCGCCGCTCGCCTGGCGCGCCTTCTCCACCACGTTCTTCATTTCCCAGGGCGAAAGAAACTGTCCCTTCTTGATGTTGACCGGCCGGCCGGCGGTGGCGGCGGCCTGAATGAAGTCGGTCTGGCGGCACAGGAAAGCGGGAGTCTGCAGCACGTCCACCGCCGCTGCGGCTGTGGGCACGTCCTCGGCGGTGTGAACATCGGTCAGAACCGGCACGCCGATCTGTCTGCGCACCTCGGTGAGGATGGTGAGCCCCGCGTCCATGCCGAGGCCGCGGAACGACTTGCCCGAGCTGCGGTTGGCCTTGTCGTAGGAGGATTTGAAGATGAACGGGACTGCGAGCGCGTCGCACAGCTCTTTGAGCTCGCCCGCCGTGTCCATCTGCAGCTGGCGCGATTCCACCACGCAGGGACCGGCGATGAGGAACAGCGGACGGTCGAGCCCCGCTTCAAAATGGCACAGTTTCATGCGTCAGCCGCCTGGATTACGCGGGCTGCAGGTCAAGCGATGTTCTCGAGGCGCGCGGACGTTCGGCTGTCGCTCGGCTGCGCGTCGGGCGCCGGCGCGGGCGGACGGTGCGGACGAGCGGCATAGTCGATCGCAGCACGGATGAACGCCGAGAACAGAGGATGCCCTGCGCGCGGCGTAGAGGTGAACTCGGGATGAAACTGGCAGCCGATGAACCAAGGGTGATCGGGCACCTCGATCATCTCGCACAGATCCTCGTTGGCCGAGATGCCGGACACGCGCATGCCGGCGTCCATCAAATGCGGGATGTAGCGGTTGTTCACCTCGTAGCGGTGCCGATGCCGCTCGACGACGCTGTCCCGGCCGTAGATGCGGCGCGCCAAGCTGCCCGGCAGCAGGGCGCACTCCTGCCCGCCCAGGCGCATCGTGCCGCCCAGGTTGGACGCGCTGTCGCGCAACTCGAGCTTGCCGTCGCGCCCATGCCACTCGTGAATCAGCGCAATCACCGGGTGCGGCGTCGCGGGATCGAACTCTGTGCTGTGAGCGCCCTCGAGGCGCGCTTTATGGCGGGCGTACTCGATCACGGCCAGCTGCAGACCGAGGCAGATGCCGAGATACGGGACGTGGTTCTCGCGCGCGTAGCGGATCGCCTGGATCTTGCCCTCCACGCCGCGCTTGCCGAAGCCCCCCGGCACCAGCACCGCGTCCTTGTCGGCGAGGCTTGCCGTGCCCTGCGTCTCGATCAGCTCGGAGTCGATGTAGTGCACGTTGACGCGCGCCCCGTTGTGGATGCCGGCGTGGGTCAGCGCCTCGGTGAGCGACTTGTAGGATTCGGTGAGATCGACATACTTTCCGACCAGCGCGATATCGACCGAGCTGCTGGGATGCTCGAGCGCGTACACCAGCTTGTCCCATGCCTCGAGGTTGGCCGGCCGTGCCTGGATCTCGAGCTTGCGGCACACGAGCTCGTCGAGGCCCTGTGCGTGCAGCATGCCTGGAATCTTGTAGATGCAGTCGACGTCTACTGCCGAGATGACCGACTTTTCCTCCAGGTTGGTGAACAGCGCGATCTTGCGCCGCTCGTCTTCGGGCAGCGGCCGGTCTGCGCGGCACAGCACGATGTCGGGCTGGATCCCGATCTCGCGCAGCTCTTTGACCGAATGCTGGGTCGGCTTGGTCTTGATCTCCCCCGCGGACGGAATGTAAGGCACCAGCGTAAGGTGCATGAAGCAGGTGTGATTGCGCCCGAGCTGCAGGCTCATCTGCCGGATGGCTTCCAGAAACGGCAGCGATTCGATATCGCCCACGGTGCCGCCGATCTCGACGATGGCAACGTCGGCGTCTCCCGCGCCAGTGCGGATGAAATGCTTGATCTCGTCAGTGATGTGCGGGATTACCTGCACGGTTCCGCCCAGGTAATCGCCACGGCGCTCCTTGCGGATGACGCTTTCGTAGATCTGGCCGGTGGTGAAGTTGTTGCGCCTCGACATGCGGGTGCCGACGAAGCGCTCGTAGTGCCCCAGATCCAGATCCGTCTCGGCGCCGTCTTCGGTGACGAAGACCTCGCCGTGCTGAAACGGGCTCATGGTGCCCGGGTCGACGTTGATGTAGGGGTCGAGCTTGAGGAGAGTGAGCTTGATGCCGCGGGATTCGAGGATTGCCGCCAGAGAGGCGGCGGCGATACCTTTGCCCAGGGAGGAGACAACGCCGCCCGTGACAAAGATGTATTTAGTCATGCTCGCCCTTTGGCCACATGTCTGTCGATCATAGCACAGCTCGCGACCGCGGCCCGAACAATTTGGCGCGAGCGCGCGGGACCGCGCGCCTCGTCCGCGGGCTACGCATGTGCAGACGCTTCGCGCGCCAGGTAGAGCCAGGTCTCCACCACGGCGTCGGGGTTGAGCGAGATGGTGTCGATGCCCTCCTGCACCAGCCACTTGGCGAGGTCGGGGTGATCTGACGGACCTTGACCGCAGATGCCCACGTATTTGCCGGCCTTGCGGCACGCCTGTATCGCCATGTGCAGCATGGCCTTCACCGCCGGATCGCGCTCGTCGAACGAGCCGGCCACGATGCCGGAATCGCGATCCACCCCCAGCGTGAGCTGCGTCATGTCGTTGGAGCCGATGGAAAAGCCGTCGAAGTGCTGCAGAAACTGATCGGCCAGCAGCGCGTTGGACGGGATCTCGCACATCATGATCACGCGCAGGCCATTGCCGCCGCGCTGCAGCCCGTTGGCGGCGAGCAGCTCGATCACCTGCGCGGCTTCGCCAACCGTGCGCACGAAAGGAACCATGATCTCTACGTTGGTGAGACCCATGTCGTCGCGCACGCGCTTCAGCGCCCGGCATTCCAGCTCGAAGCAGTCCCGAAAGCTGGGGTCGACGAAGCGCGAAGCGCCGCGAAAGCCCAGCATCGGATTCTCTTCGTGCGGCTCGTAGCGCTGGCCGCCGAGCAGCGTGGAGTACTCGTTCGACTTGAAGTCGGACAAGCGCACGATCACCGGCTTGGGGGCAAAAGCGGCCGCCAGGGTGGCGATGCCCTCGGTCAGCTTCTGCACGTAGAAGCTCTTCGGGTCGGAATAGCCGCTGATGCGGGCCTCGATCTCGCGGCGCAGGTCGGGCGGCACATTCGGGTACGACAGCACTGCCTGCGGATGGATGCCGATCATGCGCGCGATGATGAACTCGAGGCGCGCGAGGCCGACGCCGGCGTTGGGCAGGCGCTGGAACTCGAACGCCAGCTCCGGGTTGCCGAGGTTCATGCTGATCTTGACCGGGGCCTTGGGCATCGCCTCCAGCGCAAGGTCCACCACCTCGACGTCGAGGCGCCCGCGGTAGACGTGGCCGGTATCGCCCTCTGCGCAGGACACCGTGACCACCTCGCCCTCCGGCAGCTGCCGCGTCGCGTCGCCACAGCCCACCACGGCAGGGATTCCGAGCTCGCGCGCGATGATGGCGGCATGACAGGTCCGGCCGCCGCGGTTGGTCACTACAGCGGCAGCGCGTTTCATCACCGGTTCCCAGTCGGGGTCGGTCATGTCGGTCACCAGCACATCCCCGGGCTGCACCCGCGACATTTCCGTCGCATCCAGCACGAGGCGCACCGGTCCGATTCCGACCCGGTTACCGATGGAGCGTCCCGACACCAGAATCTCGGATCGTTCTCTCAACCGATAACGCTTCTGGCCATCGAGCTTGGCGTTGGCTTTCACCGTCTCCGGGCGCGCCTGCAGGATGTAGATCTTGCCGTCCACGCCATCGCGGCCCCATTCGATATCCATCGGCCGGCCGTAGTGGGTCTCGATGATCACGGCATAGCGCGCCAGCTCCTCCATCTCGGCGTCGCTGATGGAGAAGCGGCGCCGCTCGGCTTCCGTTACGTCCAGCGTGCGGACCGATCGCCCTGCTTCACGCGCCTCGGCGAAGACCATTTTGATCTCCTTGGTCCCGAGCGCGCGCCGCAGAATCGCAGGGCGGCCCGCGGCCAGCGCGGGCTTGTAAACATAGAACTCGTCGGGGTTGACCGCGCCCTGCACCACCGTTTCGCCCAGGCCATAGCTGGCGGTGATGAAGACCACCTGGTCGAAGCCCGATTCGGTGTCGAGCGAGAACATGACGCCGCTCGCGCCCAGGTCGGTGCGGACCATGCGCTGCACCCCCGCCGACAGGGCAACCCCGGAGTGGCTGAATCCCTTGTGCACCCGATACGAGATGGCGCGGTCGTTGTACAGCGAAGCGAACACGTGCTTGATTGCCGTCAGCAGGTTATCCACGCCGTGGATGTTGAGAAATGTCTCCTGCTGTCCCGCGAACGAGGCATCGGGCAGATCCTCGGCCGTGGCCGAGGATCGCACAGCGAAGGACAGCTCCACCGGTCCGCCGTCGCCCAGCCGGGCATATGCCTCACGCAATTCCGCCTCGAGGCGTGCCGGAAACGGTGCCTCGACGATGGAGCGCCGGATCGACGCTCCGACCCGAGCCAGGGCTTTGACGTCGTCGACGTCGAGCGCCTCCAGCTGGCGATCGATGCCGCGGTCGAGACCGCCGCCGGCGAGGAAGTCACGGTAGGCCGAAGCCGTTGTCGCGAACCCGCCGGGAACACGAACACCCAGCGGCGAAAGCTGGCTGATCATTTCGCCGAGGGAGGCATTTTTCCCGCCGACACGCGCTACATCCTGCATGCGCAAGGCCTGAAACGGCAGCACGTACGGTTCGTCGGTCATATGCAGGGAGCAGGTACAGGTGAGTTGTGAGTGAAAAACCGTGCTATTTTACCGGTGGGGCTTTTGCTTTGCACCAAAACAGCGGCCTTCTCACCGCCAACCTACTACTCAATGCCAGACTCGAAGCGCAGCGCCTTCTTCGTATCGGACCGCACCGGCATCACGGCCGAGATGCTGGGCCACAGCCTGCTCACTCAGTTCGATCAGGTGGAATTCACTGAGACTACGTTGCCCTTCGTGGATGCCCCGCAGAAAGCGGAGGAGGCCGTGGCCGAGATCGATGCTGCCGCCAAACGCGATGGCACCCGCCCCATCGTGATCAGCACGCTCGTGGACGCCGAAGTGAGCGCGGTGCTCGCCAAAGCCAATGCACTGGTGCTCGACTGTTTCCAGATCTTCATCGCTCCGCTGGAGCAGGAGCTCGGCATGCGCTCGTCTCATGCCGTGGGCCGCTCGCACAGCGCGGTCAACTCGACTTACTTCCAGCGCATCGAGGCGGTGAATTTCGCTTTGAGCTACGACGATGGGCAGGCCACCAAAGAGCTCAACAACTCGGACATCATCCTGGTCGGAGTCTCGCGTTGCGGCAAGACACCCACCTGCCTGTACATGGCGCTCCAGTACGGCATCCGGGCTGCAAACTACCCGCTGATTCCGGAGGATTTCGGCAGCATGCGCCTGCCGGGACAGCTCAGGCCGTGGCGCCAAAAACTGTTCGGTCTGACCATTCTGCCCGACCGCCTGCATCAGATCCGGAGCGAGCGCCGCCCCGGCAGCCAGTACGCCAGCCTTGCGAGCTGCGTATCGGAAGTGCGCGAGGCCGAGGCGCTCATGCGCAACGAAGCCATCCCGTATCTCGACACGACGCACCGCTCGATCGAGGAGCTGGCGAGCACGATCCTGCGCCAGGCCAACCTGGCACGGCACATCTACTGAGGTGAAAAAGTGAAGAAGTGAAGCGGTGAACGACGGGCGTATTTGCTCTCTTCGCCTTTTCACCTCTTCACCTTTTCACCCTTCCACCTAAAACAGCGGCAGCTGTAGAAGCAGCTCGCGCACCGGTGCGAAGGTGCGCCGGTGGTACTGCGATACGCCGTGCAACCGCAGCGCAGCCAGATGTTCGGGCGTGGCATATCCCTTGTGCCGGTCGAAGCCGTATTGCGGGCAGGTTGCGTGCACTTCGCGCATGAATGCGTCGCGTGCGGTCTTGGCGAGGATCGATGCCGCCGAGATCACGCGCACCTTCGCGTCGCCGTCCACGATGGCGCGCGCCGGAAACTCGAGCTCCGGGCAGCGATTACCGTCGATCACCACCTCGGCCGGCGCCACGCCCAGCGCCTCGACCGCCCGGCGCATGGCGGCCAGTGTCGCCTGCAGGATATTCATCTGGTCGATCTCCTCGACCGACGCGCTGGCGACGGCGAAGGCGAGCGCGCGCTCCCGGATGCGCAGCGCAAGCTGTTCGCGCCGCTCCGGCGCCAGCTGCTTCGAATCGGCCAGTCCCCGCACTGGACGCGAAGGATCGAGAATCACGCACGCTGCAAACACGGGCCCCGCCAACGGCCCCCGTCCCGCCTCGTCGACGCCGCAGACGAGCGGGCGGTCGATCATGCGCCCGGCTCGGGGGCGCGCAGCACGCTCTCGCCGCGGCCCGCGGCGGCTGCGGGGAGCAATGGCAGCAAAGCCTCCACAGCGCGCTCGCCGGCATCCTGCCGCAGCTGCTCGTGGATCGCCTGGAACACCTCCTCCTGGCGCATCCGGATCTGCTTGTCGCCGACCTGATTCACCAGAGCTTGTGCCAGCACTTCGGGCGTAGCGTCGTCCTGCAGGATCTCCGGCACGACGAAGCGGCCAGCCAGGATGTTCGGCAGCGACACGTACGGCAAGTAGAACCTCGAGCGGACATAGGCGACGCTGAGCCACGACCCCTTGTAGGTGACCACCATTGGACGCTTGAGCAGCGCTGCCTCGAGCGCCGCGGTGCCGGAGGCGAGCAACACGCCGTCGGCCGCGGTCATCGCCAGATGCGCATGGCCAAACAGGATGGTGAGCGGGAGATCCTCTGCGCCGTTCCGGTATAACGCATCCTCGAACTGACGGCGCGTCTCGCGGCTCGTGAGCGGCACTAGAAATTGCGCATCCTTGAGCTGGCGATGAATGAGCTTGGCGGTCTGCACGAACAGATCGGCCATGTGTGCGAGCTCGCTCTGCCGGCTGCCGGGCAGCAGCGCAATCACCAGCCGGTCTGGAGGCAGGCGAAACTGCTCGCGAGCTGCGGCCCGATCCGGATGCTCCGACAGCAGGTCCGCCAGCGGGTGTCCGACGTAGCTCGCGGGAACCCCGGCGGCGGCATATAGCTCCGGCTCGAACGGGAACAGGCACAGGACCTTCGAGCAGGCGCGCTTCATCTTGTGCATACGCCCGCCGCGCCAGGCCCATAGCGAAGGGCTCACGTAGTGCACGGCGGGGATGCCGCGGCGCTTCAGCGAGCGCTCCAGGCCGAGGTTGAAATCGGGCGCGTCGACTCCGATGAACAGATCGGGTTTGGTGGAGATGAGGCGGCGTCTCAACTCGCCGCGAACGCGCAGAATCGACGGAAGCTTGCGCAGCACATCGACCAGGCCGATCACCGCCAGCGTTTCAGCCGGGTACCACGACTCGAATCCCGCCGATTGCATCTTCGGTCCGCCGATCCCGAAGAAGCGCGCTGCGGGCAAGCGGCGCTTGAGCGCCTCGATCAGGTGCGAGCCAAGGAGGTCTCCCGAGGACTCGCCAGCGACCATCGCAATGCGCCACGCACGCGAGTCGATCGCGCCGCTCTCAACCGGTTTCACCGGATGATCCCGCGTGTGCTCGAGGCGAGGAAATCGACCATCACCTGCAGCTCGGGCGTCTCGCGTGCCTGCTCGGCGATCGCCTGCTTGGCCTCCTCAAATCCCAGGCCGGACCGGTACAGCGACTTGTATGCCTTGCGAATGCCGTCGATGGCCGCGGCGCTGAACCCACGCCGCTTCAGACCTTCGGTGTTGATGCCGTGTGGCTCCGCGGAGGTGCCCCCGCCGGCGATCACGTACGGTGGGACGTCGCGCAGGACGATCGACCCGCCGGCCAGGAACGCGTTCAACCCGATGCGGCAGAACTGATGCACCATCACACCGCCGCCCAGGATCACGTGGTCGTGCACGGTAATGTGCCCGGCCAGAGTCACCTGATTGGCAAGCACCGTATGGCTGCCAACCTGGCAATCGTGCGCCAGGTGCACGTAGGCCATGATCCAGTTGTGGTCGCCGACGCGCGTGACGCCGACGTCCTGCACCGTGCCCGTGTTGAACGTGCAGAATTCCCGGATGGTGTTGTGGTCGCCGATCTCTAGGCGGGTCGGCTCGCCGCCGTACTTCTTGTCCTGCGGTATCTCGCCCAGGGAGACAAACTGGAAGATGCGGTTGCCGGCGCCGATGCGGGTGTGGCCGGTGATGACCGCGTGCGGACCGACGCTGGTGCCGGGTCCGATCTCCACGTGCTCGCCGATGATGGCGTAGGCGCCGATCTGCACGTCGGGCGCCAGCTTTGCGCCCGCCTGCACGATCGCAGTGGGATGAATCATACGGCCGAGCTCATTCCTCCTTCATGGTGCAAAGGAACTCGGCTTCGGTGACCACTGTATCGGCGACTGTCGCGACGCCCACGAACTTGGCGATGCCCCGCACCATGCCGCCCATGGTGACGTCCAGACGCAACTGGTCCCCGGGAATGACCGGCTTTTTGAAGCGCGCGCGATCAACTCCGACCAGGTAGTACAACAGATTGCGGTTGGGGTCACGCTTGATGCTCAGGAAGGACAGGATGCCAGCCGCCTGGGCCAACGATTCCACGATCATGACACCGGGCATGACGGGGTTGCCGGGGAAGTGCCCCTGGAAGTAGGGCTCGTTGCTCGAGACGTTCTTGATGGCGACGATGCTCTTGCCGCGCTCGCAGGAGATGACGCGGTCGATCAGCAGGAACGGATATCTGTGGGGCAGGTAGTTGAATATCTCCCTGATCGCCATCTCATCCATTCTTCTTTCCTTCCATTTCGGCGAGGCGCGTCTCCAGTGTTCGCACCCGCTCGACCAGCGCATCGAGGTGACGGATGTGCGCCGCGGTGCGCAGCCACTCCCGGTGCGGCGCCGCGGGCAGAAAGGAGCTGTACGTTCCCGGTTGGAGAATCGACTTGGGAACCGCTGCCCCGCCTGCGATCTCCACGCGGTCTGCGATCTCCAGATGCCCGGCGATGATGGCGCCGCCCCCGATGCGGCAGTAGCGGCCGACGCGCGTGCTGCCCGCGATGCCCGCGCACCCCGCCATCGCCGTGTGCGCGCCGATCCGGCAGTTGTGGCCGATCTGGATCTGGTTGTCCAGCTTCACTCCCTCTTCCAGCACAGTGTCATCGAGGGCGCCGCGGTCGATGGTGGTATTCGCGCCGACCTCGACGTCGTCACCCAGGATCACGCGGCCGATCTGCGGGATCTTCTTCCAGCGCCCGCCGTCCCAAGCGATCCCGAAGCCGTCAGCGCCGATGACGGCGCCCGAGTGAAGGATAACACGGTCGCCGATCACGCAATCGTGGTACACGCTCACGTTGGGGTACAGGCGGCAGTCGCGCCCGATGCGCACGTTATCGCCTAGAGCGCAGCCGGCCTCCACGGAGCTGCCCTCGCCCACCTCCGCACCGGCCCCGACCGACACGAACGGACCGATAGCCGCGCTCGCGGCAATGCGCGCGCTCGCGTGCACCGCCGCAAGCGGATGAATTCCGGGCGACACCGCACCGGGTGGATTGAGCAGCGCCGACACGCGCGCGAAATAGGTATACGGGTCGTCGCACACGATGCGCGGGCGCTCAGTCGCGTCGGCGTCGTGCGCGGCGACGATGACAGCGTCTGCACGCGTCTGCTCGAGCTGCTTGCGGTAACGCCGATTGGCGAGGAAGGAGATCTGCCCGGGGCCGGCCGCGTCGAGCGTGGCCACCTGTGTGATACGGACATCGGCGTCGCCCAGCACCTCGCCGCCGAAGCGGTGCACGATGTCCGAGAGACGATAGGCGCTGCGCCCGGAGTTGCTCAATGCGACACACCCCCTGCAGGTTCCGCGGACTGCTCCGACGCCGCCCGCAGGCGGGTTGGCCGCAACCGACGATCGACGGGCCGGCGCCGCACCGCCCCTACTGGTCTGTCAGCGCCTTCAACACCTTGTCGGTGATGTCGATGCGCGGACTGCGATAGACCGCCTCCTGGAGGATCAGGTCGTACTTCTCTTTCTCGGCGATCCCCTGGATCACCTTGTTCGCACGCTCGAGCACCTGCGCCAGCTCTTCGTTCTTGCGCAGGTTCAGATCCTCGCGAAACTCGCGCTGCAGCCGCTGCAGGTCGCGATTCTGGCGCGCGAGGTCCGCCTCTTTCGCGCGCCGGTCGCTCTCGGCCATCGTCATGCCTTCCTTCTCCAGCTGCGTCTGGAGATCCTTCGCCTGCTTGGCGAGCTTCTGGAGCTCCTGGTCGCGCGGCTGGAACTCCTTCTCCAGCTTCTTCAACGCACGCACCGCGGGCGCTGCTTCACGGAACAGCCGCTCGGTGCTGACGAAGCCGATCTTGAGCTCGTTGCTCTGTGCGGCCGCGGTGCCGGACAGCAACGCAGCCGCGAGGAGGAAGCAAAGTCGGTTCAGCATCTTATCTCCTGGCCATGCATTATAACGCCGATGCCTCCCGGGGCGAGGTCCGCTCGAATTCACGCTAGAACGTGGTCCCCAACGAGAACTGGAAGGGCTGGACCCGGTCTTCCGGCTGGCGAAAGATCGCGCGAGCAAAGCTGATCTTGATCGGACCCACAGGCGAGTACCAGCTCAGCGCCAGTCCTACTCCGATGCGCGTCTGGGAAAAATCGAAATTATCGCTGACTTGCCCGGCATCGACGAACGTCGACAAGCGGACGGACTTGTCCTTCTCGAGCCCCGGGAAGGGGAAGTAGAACTCGAGGCTGCCCGCGGTGAGGGTGGACCCCCCCAGCGCGTTGCCGAGCGGATCCTTTGGCCCGATGGAGCTGGTGTAATAACCACGCACCGAGCCGATGCCGCCCAGGTAGAAGTTCTTGTAGAACGGAAGCGGCTTGTCGTCGTAGCCGTTGGCATAGCCGATCTGGCCGCTCACCTGTAGCACGTTGTTCCGGCTGACGGGGTACCAGTAGTCGACGCGATACGTCGCCCGGTAATAGCGGAGTTCCGCAGGCGGCACCGCCACCTCGAAATTCAAGCGCTGGAGCAGCCCGCTGGTCGTGTAGATCACGCTGTCGCGTCCATCTCGGGCCCAGCCGACGGTACCGATCAGCGCGGTATTGGTGTTGCCAAACTGATCGACGAATTCGAGATATTGCGGCGGGCTGCCGGGAAACGTTTCGACGTTTGTGCGCTCCACCGCCAAGCCGTAGCTGATCGTATCGTATTCTGTGACTGGCACGCCGAAGCGCAAGCCGGCTCCGAGCGTCGCAGTCTTGTACGGTGTGACCGAGTTCAAGTTGGCGGCGTCGACGTTGCGCTTGTAAAGGTCCACGCCCAGGCTCACGCCGTCGTCGGTGAAGTAGGGGTTGGTATAGGACAGCGCATACACCTTGTTGACGCTGCCGCTGTTGATCTGCAGAGAGAGCGCGTTGCCGGTGCCGAACAGGTTGGATTGCGACACTGAGGCCGACAGAATGACCTTTTCCGCGGTCGAGAAGCCGATGCCGAACAGCAGATTGCCGGTCGGACGTTCGACCACCTTCACCTCGATGTCAACCTGGTCGTTGGTGCCGGGGACGTTGATCGTGTCGACGCTCACCTCGGAAAAGTAGCCGAGCTTGTCGATGCGCTGCTTCGAGCGCTTGAGCTTCTCCGCCGAGTACCACCCGCCCTCCATCTGGCGCATCTCGCGCCGGATCACCTCGTCGCGCGTGGTCGTGTTGCCCGAGATGTTGATCCGCCGCACGTACACCCGGCGCCCGGGATCCACGTACAAGGTGAAGGCGACCTCTTTCTTTTCGCGGTCGATGTCCGGTACCGGGTTGACGTTCGCGAAGGCGTAACCCTCGTTGCCGAGCCGGTCGACGATGAGCTTGGTGGACTCGGTGAGCTTCTCGCGCGAGAAGACGTCGCCCTTCTTGAGCTTGATCAGCTTGCGCAGCTCCGCTTCAGGAAGCAGCAGCTCGCCCGCCAGCTTGACGTCGGACACGTTGAACTTGTCGCCCTCGGTGATGTTGACCACCAGGAAGACGTCCTTGCGGTCGGGGGAGATGGAAACCTGTGTGGAATCGATGGTGAACTCGAGGTAGCCCTGGTTGAGATAATACGAGCGCAGCGACTCGAGATCGCCCTCCAGCTTCTGCTTCGAGTACTGATCGTTCTTGCTGTACCAGGTGAGAAGGCCCGGAGTGGTCAGGGTGAACTGGTCGAGGAGCTCGCTTTCGCTGAAGACTTTGTTGCCGACGATGTTGATCTGATGGATCTTGGCCACGTCGCCTTCGGCGATGTTGAAGTTGATGGCCACGCGATTGCGCTCGAGCGGCGTGACCGTGGTGGTAATCTCCACCGCATACATGCCGCGCGACAGGTACTGGGTCTTCAACTCCTGCTCGGCCTTTTCCAGCAGGCTGCGGTCGAAGATGCGCCCCTGCGCCAGGCCGATGTGCTTGAGCGCTTCGCGCAGCTTGTCCTTGTCGAACTCCTTCTGGCCCACGAAGTCGATCTGGGCGATGGCCGGGCGCTCGACCACCGAAACCACCAGCACGTTGCCTTCCGCCTCGAGCCGCACGTCCTTGAAAAAGCCGGTCGCGAACAACGCTTTGATCGCTTCGGCTGCGCCCTCTTCCGTGAGCGTGTCGCCGATCTTAACCGGCAGGTAGCTGAATACCGTGCCCGGCTCGGTGCGCTGGATGCCCTCAACGCGGATGTCTTTTACCAGGAACGGCTCGAAGGCTGCGGCGGAGAGTGAGTAGAGGCTGGATAGCAGTAGAAGCCAGCACGATGGCTTCATCCGCTACCCGCCCACCAGGCGATAGATGTCGTTGTAGATCGCGAACGCCATCAGCGAAAACAGCACGACCATGCCGATGCGCTGACCGATCTCCAGCGCGCGCTCCGAGATCGGCTTCCCGCGCACGATCTCGGCGAGGTAGTACATGAGATGCCCGCCGTCCAGCACCGGAACCGGCAGCAGGTTCAGCACTCCCAGGCTGATGCTGATGAGCGCGATGAAGCTGACATACGCCATCCAGCCCATCTGCGCACTCTGCCCCGCATAGTCGGCGATGGTGATGGGCCCGCTCAGATTCTTGAGCGACACCTCGCCGATCACCATGCGCCCGAGCATTTCGAGCGTGAAGACCGACATGTCCCAGGTCTTGCTGGCGCCTTGCCACAGCGCGGCGCCGACCGGGTAGCGGACGCTGATGAAGGGGCCCACGCCGATCTTGCCGATCGCCGCGCCGTTGTCCTGGGCCGCGTCGGGTGTGATGCGCAACACCAGACGCTCTCCGGAGCTGCGCCGAACCGAGACTTCCAGGTTCACCCCGGGGCTGGCACGCACCAGCTTCACCAGCTGTTCCCAGCTCCCGATCGCCGTGCCGTCGATCGCCAGCACGCGATCGCCCGCCTGCATACCGGCGCGCTCCGCTGCGCCCCCCGGAAGGACCGTCTCTGCCACCGGCTTGAGCCCTCCCTTGAGCGGCTGCAACCCCACAGCGTCGAGAAACTCGCTCGTGAGACGCTCCGGTCCGAGGCCAGACAGATCCAGGCTGTGCGATCGGCTGGAGCCATCGTCTTCGCGCACTTCCACCTCGACGCTGCGCCGGGCAACCGCATCTTTGAGGAGGGCGAGCCGGACTTCATCCCAGGTGCGGACCGGGCGCCCGCCGATGGCGACGATGGTATCGCCGCTGTGGAAGCCGGCGGCGGCTGCCGGCGTTCCCGGGGTCGACTCGTCCACCACCGGCCGCGAGCCGGGAACGCCGTGTATGAACAGCAGCCAATACACCAGCACGGCCAGGAGAAAGTTCGCGACCGGACCAGCCAGCACGATGGCGAAGCGCTTTCCCACCGGCTGCCGGTTGAAGGCGCGGTGGCGCTCCTCCGGGGCGACCTCGCCCTCGCGCTCGTCCAGCATCTTCACGTAGCCGCCGAGCGGAAACGCCGCCAGCACCCATTGCGTGCCGTCGCGCCCCATGCGCCGCGAGGCGAGCGCGCGTCCGAAGCCGACGGAGAAGCGCAGCACCTTCACACCGCACCAGCGCGCGACCAGATAATGGCCGAGCTCATGCACGATGATCAGCGTGCCGAGCGCGACCGCAAACGCGGCCAGTGTCACCAACAGATGCATGCAGCAGCTCTCCGCAGAATCAACTGAACACCCGCCCCGGGCGCGCGACGCCGCGCGCACTCAGACAGTCTCTCGCCAGGTCCCGCGCGTCGCGGTCGACCTCGAGCACGTGGGCCAGATCGCGCAGCGCGCCGGCCGCCGTACGCGCCAACACTTCCTCGATCAGCGCCGGGATGCGGTCGAAGTTGAGCTCGCGCCGCAGGAACCGGTCTACCGCCACCTCGTTCGCCGCGTTGAGCGTCACCGCACCGCTCTCGCCCGCCGCCAGCGCCGCGTAAGCGAGCCGCAGGCATGGGAAGCGCGAGAGATCCGGAGCCTCGAAATTGAGTGCGCCCAGCTCGAAAAAGTTCAGCGGGCGCGCACCCGACTCGATGCGCTCGGGGTAGCCCAGCGCATGTGCGATCGGTGTGCGCATGTCGGGATTGCTGAGCTGCGCCAGCACCGATCCGTCCACGTACTCGACCATCGAGTGCACCACGCTCTGCGGGTGCACGACGACCTCGACCTGCGCCGGCCTGGCGCCGAACAGGACGCACGCTTCGATGACTTCCAGACCCTTGTTCATCATCGTAGCGGAGTCCACCGAGATCTTGCGCCCCATGACCCAGTTCGGATGCGCGCAGGCCTGCTCGGGCGTAACCTGCGCGAGCCGCTCCTGCGGCGTGCGCAGAAACGGCCCGCCCGACGCCGTGAGCAGGATGCGGCGGACGCCAGCGCCCGCCAGGTCCCCGTCGAACCCCGCTGGCAGCGACTGCAGTACGGCGTTGTGCTCGCTGTCGATCGGCAGCAGCTGCGCGCCCGAGATTTGCACGGCCTGGCGGAACAATTGCCCGGCCATGACCAGCGCCTCCTTGTTGGCGAGCAACACGCGCTTGCCGGCCCGCGCTGCCGCCAAGGTGGCCGGAAGGCCCGCCGCTCCAACGATCGCGGCCATCACCAGGTCCACGTCGGGCAGCGTGGCCGCCTGCACCAGCGCTTCGGGCCCGGTCAGCACTTGGGTGGACGAGCTCTCCGCGCGCAGCTGCTGCTGCAAAGCCGCCGCGGCAGCTGCGTCGCCGAGCACGGCAAAGCGCGGAGCGAACTTGCGGCACTGCGCGAGCAGGCGTTCGCTTTGAGTATGCGCAGTCAGCGCTACCACTTCGAAGCGGCGCGGATGGCGCGCCACGACGTCCAGGGTGCTCACGCCCACCGAGCCGGTGGCGCCGAGGATGGCGAGCCGCCGCACCGGCGCTTCGGGGACGCGCGTGGAGCCGGAGCTCGTCGGATTTAGAGTTGTCATCGCATCCCGTTCACGAGATAGGCGAAGTATAGGGCCGCGAACGGCAGCGTGGCTGTCAGGCTGTCGACCCGGTCCAGCATGCCCCCGTGTCCCGGCAGCAGGCGTCCGCTGTCCTTCACGCCGACGCCGCGCTTCATCCATGACTCGAACAGGTCGCCTACTATGCTGAGCAAGGTCATCAACGTAATCCACACGAGCGCCGAGAGCCGATGAGTGCTCAACTCCGGCAATAGCATCGACGCCACGATCCAGTACAAAGGGGCTGCGGCGAAGGCGCCCCACACGCCCGCCCAGGTCTTCCCCGGGCTGACGTCCGGAGCCAGCTTGCGGCGGCCGAAGCGCCGGCCCACGAAGTAGCCGGCGGTGTCTGCCATCCATACCACACCCATCGCCAACAGCAGTCGGCCGGGGGTCGGCCGCAGGTAGACGAGGGCATGCCAGAACGGCAGCAGCACGACGCACCCGACCACCGCGAGCAGCAACCTGTCGCGCACGCGCCAGCGCTGCACCAGCCAAGCCGGCGCCACAGCCAGCCAGAATGCGGCCGCTGTCCCATACAGCAGCGCGCCGGGCAGCGACTGGATGAACGCGTGCGCCGTTCCCGTGGCGTGCGCCGCCCAGTAGATCGCCCCACACCCTCCGGCCAGCGCAACACAGAACCAGGCACGCCCTGATGCGGAGTAGCCTGCGAGCCTCCCCCACTCGTTTCCTGCGATCAGCAGCACGCCGGTCACCAGCGCCACCCAGCACCACGCGGGCAGCAGGAGCAGCACCACCAGCAGCACCAACACCAGCACCGCGGCGGTGATGACGCGCTGACGCAGCACGCTCTAGCCGGGCTCGGCAGGCTGTGCCTGCAGTGAAACTTCCTCCCTCTGCGCCAGTTGCTCGCTGGTCCGGCCGAAACGCCGCTCGCGCCGCGTGTACGAGGCAAGCGCCTCCTGGAACGCCTTGGCGTCGAAATCCGGCCACAGAGTATCGGTGAAGTACAACTCGGTGTACGCCAGCTGCCACAGGCAGAAGTTGCTCACTCGTTGCTCGCCCCCGGTGCGCACAAACAGATCGGGTTCCGGGGCAAAGCTGAGTGCCAGGTACGGCGCGAGCTGCGTCTCGCTGAAGCGTGCAGCTTCGGGGTTGTCGCGCAGCATGCGGTTGACCGCCTGCATGATGTCCCAGCGCCCGCCGTAGTTGGCCGCGATGGTGAGCGTGAGGCGCGCGTTGCGGGCGGTCAGCTCTTCGGCCTGCCGGATGAGCGCGACCAGGCGCCGCTCGAACCCCGTCAGGTCTCCGACCACGCGCAGCCGGATACCGTTGTCGTGCAGCTTGCTCACTTCGCTCTCGAGCGCTCGGATGAACAGCTGCATCAGGAACGACACCTCTTCGGGCGGCCGGCGCCAGTTTTCGCTGCTGAAGGCGAACAGCGTCAGATACTCAACCCCGACTTCGATGCAGGAGCGAACCAGATTCCGCACGGTCTCGACACCGCGCCGGTGACCGGCCACCCGCGGCAAGTGACGCCGACGCGCCCAGCGCCCGTTGCCATCCATGATGATGGCCACGTGCCGCGGCACTTGCCGGGCGGCGGGAATCTCGACGGTCGAGCTGGGAAAATGCGACACGGCGGTTAGACGGCCATCAGATCCGCTTCTTTCGCGTGCAGCACCTTGTCAATCTCGGCGATGTAGCGGTCAGTGAGCTTCTGCACTTCGTCCTGGCCGCGGCGCTCTTCGTCTTCGGAGATCTTCTTGTCCTTCACCAGCTCCTTGAGATGCGTGTTCGCGTCGCGGCGCACGTTACGCACCGCCACCTTGGCGTTCTCGGCCTCATGCTTGACCACCTTCGTGAGCTCCTTGCGCCGCTCTGCGGTGAGCGGAGGCATCGGCACGCGCACCATGTCTCCGGTGGTGGAGGGATTGAGGCCGAGGTCGGAGTCGCGGATCGCCTTCTCGATGACCGGCGCCATGCGCTTTTCGTACGGGGTCACCGCGATAGTGCGCGCATCGGGGACGCTCATGTTGGCCAGCTGCTTGAGCGGCGTGGGCGTGCCGTAGTAGTCCACCATGATGTGCTCCAGCAGCCCGCTGTGCGCCCGCCCGGTGCGCACCTTGCCGAGATCGGTCTTGAGCGCTTCCAGGGTCTTGTGCATCTTCTGGTCAGCCGATTTCTTGACGTCTGCAATCATAGTCGGACTCCATCAGTTGTGAACCAGCGTTCCTTCGTCCTCACCCAGGATCACGCGCTTGAGCGCGGCCGGCTTGACGATGCTGAATACACTCACTGGCAGGTTTTGGTCGCGGCACAGCGTCAAGGCAGTGGCGTCCATGATCTTCAGATTCTTGACGATCGCCTCATCGAACGTCACGCGCTTGTAGCGCATCGCGTCGGGGTTGACATTGGGGTCGTCGGTGTACACGCCGTCCACCTTGGTGGCCTTGAGCACGATGTCCACGTTCATCTCCATTCCGCGCAGCGCCGCCGCCGTGTCGGTGGTGAAAAACGGGTTGCCCGTGCCTGCGCCGAAGATGACGACCTTGCCCTCCTCGAGATAACGCATGGCTTTGCCGCGGATGTAGGGCTCGACCACCTGCTCGATGTTGAGCGCCGACTGCACACGGCTCGCCACTCCGATCTGACGCATGGCGTCCTGCAGCGCGAGTGCGTTCATCACCGTCGCCAGCATCCCCATGTAGTCGGCGGTAGCGCGGTCCATGCCGGCCGCGCCGAGCGCTACACCGCGGAAGATGTTACCACCGCCGATGACGATGCCCAGCTCGACGCCCATGCGTACGACCTCGGCCACTTCCGCGACGATGCGTTCCAGCGTCGCCCGGTTGATGCCGTATGCATCGTCGCCCATCAGCGCTTCCCCCGACAGCTTGAGCAGAACGCGCTTGTAGACGGGTTGGGATTCCATCGGCGTCAGAGGCGGTCAGCTCACCTGTGGTATCTGCGCGTGGCTCAGGCCCGCTTCCCGTCCCTGTCTCGGCCAGAACGGCTCGCGGCCTCGGCCTGGGCCGCGACTTCGGCGGCGAAGTCGCTCTGCTTGCGCTCGATGCCCGCGCCCACAACGTAAAGCACGAAGCCAGCCACCTGGGCTCCCGCGGCTTTCAGCACCTGTTCCACGGTGCGCTTGTCGTCCTTCACGAATGGCTGGCCGAGCAGCGTCACCTCCTTGAGGAACTTCTGCACGCTGCCCTCCACCATCTTGTCGACGATGTCCGCCGGCTTGCCCGACTCGGCGGCCTTCTGCGCACCGATGGCACGCTCCTTGGCGATCAGCTCGGCCGGCACTTGATCCTTGGACAGCGCTACGGGCTTGCTGGCGGCGATGTGCATCGCCAGATCCTTGCCGAGCGCATCGTCACCGCCTACCACGTCCACCAGCACTCCAATCTTGGCGCCGCCGTGCACGTAGCTCACGACTCTGCCCTTCGCCTCGAGGCGTTCGAAGCGGCGAATCGAGAGGTTCTCCCCGATACGCCCGACCAGTGCAGTGCGAACCTGCTCGACGCTGGTCCCATCCAGGGGAAGGGTCGAGAGGGCCCCGACGTCGGCCGGGTTGCGCGCTGCTACCAGTTCGGCCAGCGCGCGCGCAAAAGCGAGGAAGTCCTGGTTTTTGGCCACGAAGTCCGTCTCGCAGTTGACCTCCACGATGGCGCCGAGCTTGCCGCCCGAAACGATGACCGTTCCCACGACGCCTTCCGCCGTGACCCGGCTGGCCGCCTTGCTGGCCTTGTTGCCCAGACGTACACGCAGGAGCTCTTCGGCCTTGCCCAGGTCTCCGCCGGCCTCGGTCAGCGCCTTCTTGCACTCCATCATCGGCGCGTCCGTCTTGTCGCGCAGCTGCTTCACCAAGCCTGCGCTGATTTCCGCCATGCTGTTCTCCTGACTGATTGCGGGTGCGCCGCGCGCTACCCCTCGATAATCAAAAAAAGGGGGCCTCGCGCCCCCGATCGACACTGGATACGCATGGCTTCAGCGCGCCGCGTCCTCACCGCCGTCCACCTCGACGAACTCATCGGTGACGATCTCCTGGATGATCTGGGAACGGCCCTCCAGGACGGCGTCGGCCATGCCGCGGACGTAAAGCGTGATGGCGCGGTTCGAGTCATCGTTGCCGGGAATCACGTAATCCACCCCGTCCGGGGAGTTGTTGCTGTCCACCACGGCGACGACCGGAATGTTCAGCTTGTTGGCCTCCTGTACAGCGCCCTTCTGATAGCCGACGTCGATCACGAACATCGCGTCGGGCAGGCCGTTCATGTCCTTGATCCCCCCGAGGCTGCGCTCGAGCTTCGACTGCTCGCGCTGGAAGTGCAACTGCTCCTTCTTCGGCAGCCGCTCCAGGGTGCCGTCCTGCACCATCTGCTCCATATCCTTGAGGCGTTTGATCGACTGCTTCACTGTCTTGTAGTTAGTCAGCATGCCTCCGAGCCAGCGGTAGTCGACGAACGGCGAGCCTGAGCGCGTGGCTTCTTCACGGATGATGTCGCGCGCCTGGCGCTTGGTGCCGACGAACAATATCGTGCCCTTGTTCGCCGCCAGCTGCCGCACGTAGTGCACGGCGCGGTTGTACATCTCGAGCGTCTTCTCGAGATTGACGATGTGAATCTTGTTGCGGTGACCGAAGATGTACGGCGCCATCTTCGGGTTCCAGTAGCGGGTCTGGTGACCGAAGTGCACCCCCGCCTCCAGCATCTGACGCATGGTCATTGCCACGAATTCATCTCCAGTTAAGGTTAGGCCTCCACCCACGCCTCGAGACCGGCAAACCGGCACCTTAACTTGCGCGGGTGTGTGGATTTTCGCCGCGCCGGCTGCTGCGGCCAGCGAAGCGAATTCGAAAGTATATCAGGCACATGCCGCGCGACTCAAGCGCGCGCACGCTGGCGCCGCGTCTCGTACAGGCAGAGCGCCGCGGCCACCGAAACGTTCAAGCTTTCCACCTGACCGAGCATCGGGATACGCACCAGGCGATCGCAGCGCTCGCGGGTGAGGCGCCGCATCCCTTTCCCTTCGGCGCCGAGGACCCACGCGAGCGGGCCAGCAAGATCGCTTTCGGCCAAACCTTCAGCCCCTGATTGATCAGCGCCGAGGACCTGCAGCCCGAGTTCTTTCATCTCGTCCAGGCTGCGCGCGAGATTGGTGACGGCTATGAACGGCACGCTCTCGGCGGCGCCGCTGGCCACCTTCGCGACAGCCGATGTGAGGCCGACCGAGCGGTCCTTCGGGCAGACCACCGCGTGTGCGCCCAGCGCGTCCGCCACGCGTAGGCAGGCGCCGAGGTTGTGCGGGTCGGTGACCTCGTCGAGCACCAGCAGCAGAGCCTGCGCGCCGCCCGCTGCGATCACCTCCTCGAGGCTGTGAGCGGTGCGGACCGGCGCGACGCGGGCGATCACACCTTGATGTCTGCCGTATACGGAAAAGCCTTGCAGCCGCTCCGCGTCGACCGGTATCACGCGGACCCCGCGCGCTTGCGCTGTAGCGACCAGGTCGCGCAGCCGGTGATCGTGCCGCCCGGCGTTCACGAAGATCTCCTGCACGCTGTCGGGATGATGACGCAGCCGGGCATGCACCGCGTGGAATCCGAAGATGAGCTGATCGTCGCGCGCCATCACCGCCGCTTGCCGGTCAATACGAACTCGAGGCGCGCGGTCTCGAGGTCGGCGCGCACGAGAGTCACCTGGATGCGGTCGCCCAGCCGGAAACGCTGCCGCGTGCGCTCGCCAACGAGCTGATGGCGAGCCGCATCGTACTGGAAGTAGTCGTTGCCCAACTCGGACACGTGCACCAGGCCCTCCACATGCACCTCGTCCAGCGCTACGAACACCCCGAACGCGGCCACACCGCTGATGGTGCCGGAAAAATGCTCGCCGATGCGCCCACGCATATAGTAGGCCTTGAGCCACGCTTCGACGTCGCGGGTGGCGTCGTCGGCGCGCCGCTCGGTCTCGGAGCAATGCCGGCCGAGCTCGACCCAATCGCCCGGCTGGTAGATCTCGCCCGCGAGCACCGCCTTGATCCCGCGGTGCACGAGCAGATCCGGATAGCGCCGGATCGGTGAAGTGAAGTGCGTGTAAGCCTCGTACGCCAGGCCGAAATGCCCCACGTTCTCGGGGCTGTACACCGCCTGCTGCAGCGAGCGCAGCAGAACGGTCTGCAGCAACTGGTAGTCAGGCCGCCCGCGGATCTCTCTCAGCAGCTTGGCGTAGTCCGGAGCGCGCGGGTCCTCACCTCCTCCAAGCTGCAGGCCGAACTCGCGCAGGAACTGGCGCAACGCTTCGAGCTTTTCTGGCGTGGGCCCCTCGTGGACGCGGTACAGCGCGGGCTGCCCGCGCGCCTGCAGAATCTCTGACGCACAGACATTGGCCGCGAGCATGCATTCTTCGATCAACCGATGAGCGTCGTTGCGCTCCACCGGATGGATCGCCATGATCTTGCCCTGCTCGTCGAATTCCATGCGCGTTTCCATCGACTCGAAGTCGATGGCGCCGCGGCGCTCGCGCGCTTTGACCAGCACGCGGAACAACGCGTGCAGGTCGCGCAGATGCTCGAAAAGCTCGCCTGGACGGCGCCCCTCGGTGCCCCGCGGATCGGCGAGCGCCTGGGCGACCGAGGTGTAAGTGAGCCGGGCATGAGAGCGCATCACGGCGGGGTAGAAGCGGTAGTCCCTGATCTTGCCGCGCGCGTCGATTGCCATCTCGCACGCGAGGCACAGGCGCTCGACATCCGGGTTGAGCGAGCACAGACCATTCGACAGCGCTTCCGGTAGCATCGGGATCACGCGGCGCGGGAAATACACCGAATTGCCACGCGCACGCGCCTCGAGGTCGAGCGCGTCGCCGTGCTTGACATAGTGGCTCACGTCCGCGATGGCTACCCACAGCCGGTACCCCTTGCCCTCGCGCTCGCAGTACACGGCGTCGTCAAAGTCCTTCGCGGTCTCGCCGTCGATCGTCACGAGCGGCAGCCCGGTGAGATCCTGCCTGCCCTTCCAATCGCTCTTGCGCACCGCGGTCGGCAGCGCGCTCGCGAGCGCCTGCGCCGCCGGCGGGAAGATGTGCGGCAGATCGTGCTTGCGCAGCGCGATCTCCACTTCCATGCCCGGATCGGCGTAGTTGCCCAGCACCTCGACGATCCGTCCGACCGGTTTCACGTGCCGGTCGGGCTGCTCGATGATCTCGGCCACCGCGACCTGTCCGCCGCTCGCGCCATTGCACGCGTCTCGCGGCACGAGGATGTCGTGGTTCAAGCGCCGGTCTTCGGGCACCAGATAACACACGCCATGCTCCTCGTGCAGCCGCCCCACGACGCGCGTGTGCGCGCGCTCGAGAACCTCGACGATCGCGCCTTCGCGCCGGCCGCGCCGATCCGTTCCCGCGACCCGCGCCATCACGCGGTCACCGTGGAACACGCGCGTCATCTCCCAGGGGCTCAGGAAGAGGTCGTCGCCGCCGTCGTCCGGGACCAGGAAGCCGAAGCCGTCGGGGTGGCCGACGACGCGCCCGCGGATCAACCCCAGCTTCTCGACCACGCACAGGGCGCCAGCGCGGTTGCGCATGATCTGCCCGTCGCGCTCCATGGCGCTCAAGCGGCGCTCGAACGCCTCCGTTTCGGACGCGCCGATCTCGAGCAGCGTATTCAGCCGCTCGGGCTTGACCGGCACTCCCGCATCCTTGAGCACCGCGAGGATCCACTCGCGGCTCGGCAGCGGAGCCTCGTAGCGTTGCTGCTCCCGGTCGAGGAACGGATCCGATGCGCGCAGGCCGGAGCGTTTCCTCGTCTTTACAGGCTGGCGCGCGACCTCGCTTCGGCGTGTCATGGGTGCTGGGCTAGATCGGCGTGGAAGCCGATCGAGGATGGCAGCTGCTTGGACATGGTGGGGTTTTGCAATAGAATGGCGGCCCGCTGTGCCGAGATGGCGGAATTGGTAGACGCACCAGGTTCAGGTCCTGGCGGTCGCAAGACTGTGGAGGTTCGAGTCCTCTTCTCGGCACCAAGACACTTGTCTAAGGAGTTCTCGGCGCCAATGCCCCGGTGGCGCGGAGTCAGCGTCACACTTTGAACGGGTGGCGACGCACGATGGTGTCGTCGCGCTCGGCCCCGGTCGAGATGAGGTCGATCGGTACGCCGCACACCGCTTCGATGCGCTCGAGATAGCGACACGCAGCGTCCGGCAGGTCGTCGAGCTTCCGCGCTCCCAGCGTACTGCGCGTCCAGCCCGGCAACTCTTCGTAGACGGGTTCGCATTCGGCTAGTTCCTCCGCGCCGACCGGCAGGATGTCGCGGTATTCGCCGGCGAAGCGATACCCGATGCCGATCTGCAGCGTCTCCATGCCGTCCAGTACGTCGAGCTTGGTCACGCAGAGCCCGGAAATGCCATTGATCTGGATCGAGCGCTTGAGCGCCGCCGCATCGAACCAGCCGCAGCGCCTTGGCCGGCCGGTGGTCGCGCCGAACTCCTTGCCGCGCACCGCCATCTGGCGCCCGACGTCGTCCTCGAGCTCGGTCGGGAAAGGCCCCGACCCCACCCGTGTGGTGTAAGCCTTGGTGATCCCCAATATATAGTGCAGCATCTGCGGCCCGACTCCGCTGCCCGCAGCCGCCGCACCCGCCACGCAGTTGCTCGACGTGACAAATGGGTAAGTGCCGTGATCGACGTCGAGCAGCGTCCCCTGCGCACCCTCGAACAGCAGGTTGCGCCCCGCGCTGTGCGCTTCGAACAGACGCCGCGGGACATCGCCCACCATCGGCTTCAGCTGATCAGCGAGCGCGAGCAGCTCATCCAGCGTGCGCTGAAAATCGACCGTCTCGGCGTTGAAGTACTGGCGCAGCACGAAGTTGTGGAAGTCGAGCACCTCGCCCAGCTTGGCGGCCAGGCGCTCGCGGTGAAACAAGTCCTGCATGCG
The DNA here is from genome assembly GCA_035499005.1 of Burkholderiales bacterium. Lineage (GTDB taxonomy): Bacteria > Pseudomonadota > Gammaproteobacteria > Burkholderiales > SHXO01 > SHXO01. The sequence continues at coordinate 68,725 of DATJZQ010000086.1, forward strand.
GATCGCACGCCGCGCCACCTTGTCCTCATAGGCCGGACCGATGCCGCGCCCGGTTGTGCCGATCTTGCCGGCCCCTTTGGCGGTTTCGCGCGCCACGTCGAGCGCGGCGTGATACGCGAGAATCAGCGGGCACGCCTCGCTGATCGTGAGCCTGGGCCTCACCTCGATGCCGGCCTGCTCCAGCGTGTGCACCTCGCTCAACAGCGCTTGCGGAGAAACCACCACGCCGTTGCCGATGAAACAGGCGACGTCGGGTCTCAGTACGCCCGATGGAATCAGATGCAGCACGGTCTTGCGGCCGCCGATGACGAGCGTGTGCCCCGCGTTGTGGCCGCCCTGGAAGCGCACCACGCCCTGCGCGTGGTCCGTCAGCCAGTCCACCACTTTCCCCTTGCCCTCGTCACCCCACTGGGTGCCGACCACGACGACGTTGCGTGCCATTTTTTCCTTCGTGCCCTTGGCGTTGGACCGGCGCGCCTCAGGCGAGCGGCTCGATCTCCCAGGTACCGGCGCGGTTCGTGAGCTGGCGGTCGCAGTTGAGCTCGCTGCGCGTGCCCTGATGCCCCGGCAGATCGACGATCACGATCTCCCCCTGCGCCCGCAAATGCTCCACTTTACGCCGCAGTGCGTCGTCGTGCGGGGCGTGCGGTGCCAGAATGGCCCGCGCCGGCGCGCCCGCGGGGGCCAGTGCAGCGAGCTCGCGCAGGTCGAGGCTGAAGCCGGTGGCTGGGCGCGCACGGCCGAAGGCCTGACCCACCTCGTCGTACCGCCCACCCAGCGCGACCGCCGCCGGATGGCCTTTGGTGTAGGCGGCGAACACCACGCCGCTGTGATAGTGATAGCCGCGCAGCTCGGCGAGGTCGAAGCAATGCACTGCGACCACCGGTGCAAGCTGCGTCGCGATGGTCTGCATGTCGGCCAGCGCCTTGTGCAGCTCGGGAAATTTCGGCAGACGTTCGCGTGCAAGGTCGAGGACAGCCACTCCCCCGTACAACTCGGGCAGCAGCAACAGCGCGTCACGCAGCGCCGTGTCGAGCGGCGCAACCAGCTCGCGCAGCGCCGGAACGTCTTTCGCCTGCAGCGCACGGAACAGCTCCGACTCGAGCTGTCCGCTCACGCCGCCACGCCGCACCAGGCTGCGGAACACGGCGACGTGTCCGAGGTCGAGGTAGGGCTCGTCGACGCCGGCCGCACGCAAGGCGCTCACCAGCAGTGACTGGATCTCGACGTCGCTCTCCACGCCGGCGTGGCCGTACACCTCGGCCCCGATCTGCAGAGGCTCGCGCGTGCGGTTCAGCCCGGACGGCTGCGCGTGCGCGACGGTGCCGGCGTAGCACAGGCGCGTGACGCCTTCGCGGTTGAGCAGATGCGCGTCGATGCGCGCGACCTGCGGCGTGATGTCCGCGCGCAGCCCCAGCAGACGCCCGGACAGCTGGTCCACCAGCTTGAACGTGCGCAGATCGAGGTCGTGGCCGGTCCCCGTGAGCAGCGACTCGAGATATTCGAGCATGGGCGGCATCACCAGCTCGTAGCCGTGCGTGCGGAACAGGTCGAGGATGCGGCGCCGCAGCCCTTCGATGCGCCGCGCCTCGGCCGGCAGGATGTCTTCGATGTACTCGGGCAGCAGCCAGCGTCGCATGATCAATGACTCAGGCGCGCCCGAGCAGGATGAGCACGGCCAGCCCGACCAGCACCAGTATCAGTCCGAAGAAGCGCAGCTGACCGTCGGCCAGGCTGGAAACCTGACGCACCACTGCGCGCCAGCGCGACGGAGCGAGCAGCAACGGGGCGCCCTCGATTACCAGCACCAGGGCCAACGCGGTCCAGAAAACGCTCGACATCGGGAAGCGGACGCCTCAAGCGGCGACGAGCTAGCGCCTGCCGGTCGGGCTCTTCAAGTACTTGAAGAAATCCGAGCTCGGGTCGAGCACCATCACGTCGCTCTTGCTCTTGAGGCCCTGGCGGTAGGCCTCGAGGCTGCGGTAGAAGGAGTAGAACTCGGGACTTTGCTGGAACGCCTGGGCGTAGATGGCTGCAGCGCGCGCATCGCCCTGCCCTTTAACGCGCTGCGCATCGCGGTTGGCCTCGGCCACGATCACCTCTCGCTGCCGGTCGGCGTCGGCCCGGATCTTCTCGCTCTCGGCGAAACCGAGCGAGCGCAGTTCGTTGGCGACGCGCTTGCGTTCCGCCTCCATACGCCGGTAGACGGCCTCGCTCACCTCCTGCGGCAGGTCGACGCGCTTGATGCGCACGTCGAGCACCTGCACGCCGATCTTGCGGGCATCGACGTCGACTTTCTCACGCATGAGCTCCATGATGTGATCGCGCTCACCTGACACGACCTCGTGGATGGTGCGCTTGCCGAACTCGGCGCGCAGGTTGTCGTTGACGGTCTGCGCCAGACGGATGCGCGTGCGCATCTCGTCGCCGCCCACGCTGATGTAGTACTGGACCACGTCGACGATGCGCCATTTGACGAACGAATCCACCAGGACGTTCTTCTTCTCGGACGTGATGAAGCGCTCCGGCTCATCCGCGTCGAGGGTCAGGATACGTACGTCGAAGAAGCGCACGTTATCGAGCAGCGGCAGCTTGAGATACAGGCCCGGCTTGGTGATCACGTGCACCGGCTCGCCCAGACGGAACACGATAGCGTTCTGGCGCTGGTCGACGGTGAACAGCGCCAGGCTGGCGATCACGAGGATGACGACCAGGGCGATCAGGACCACGCTCACGCTGCGGTTCACGGGCGCCCCTCCCGGTCGCGGCTGCGGAAGGAATCGCGCGAGCGCGTGTCGCCCGGCGCGGCG
>DATJZQ010000087.1:0-2748 GCA_035499005.1 Burkholderiales bacterium
AGAGCTGCCGCACGTGGTCAACTACGAACTACCGAACGTGCCCGAAGACTACGTGCACCGCATCGGGCGCACCGCGCGCGCCGGCGGCGCGGGCTGCGCGATCTCGCTGGTCGCGCCCGATGAGATCCCGCTGCTACGCGACATCGAGAAGCTGCTATCCCGCACGCTCGCCACCACGGCCTTGCCCGCGTATCCGGTTTCGCGTTCCCCGCTGGCGCCCGCGGTAGCCTGAATCGCTTCGCACCCGCCTGGCGCTTGATTGGCGCCGAGCAGCGAATGCTGAGGAGCTCAACCCGTCGTCCTGCTGTCATGCCAGCTCTTCTATGAAAGCAAAGCGACTGACAGCGATGATCCGTGGCAGAACACTCTTACACGAGGGGTTTCTGCGCGTGTATCGCTATGAATTCGAGGTAGAGAAACATCAAGGCGGGACGCGACGGATCTCGTGGGAAGTGATGGAGCGCGGCAATGCCGTCGCCGTGCTTGGGCATGATCCGAGGCGCGATGAGATCGTACTGGCGAACGAGTTTCGGCCGGGCGCAATCATTGCTGCTGAGTACCCGTATCGAGACAATCTCGTGGCGGGCATCATCGAGCATGGAGAGACCGCGCTCGCTGCCGCCGTACGGGAGATGCAGGAGGAGACGGGCCTCATCTTGAATGACCCAGTGCTCATTCATTCGGGCGCTTACGTCAGCTCAGGTGGCACATCTGAGAAGATCTCACTCGTGTACGGCACGGTCGACACGAGCAACGCCGCGGGTGTCCATGGCAATGCTGCAGAGGATGAAGACATCCTGACGGTCGTCGTTCCGGCCAAGGTATTCGTGCAGCGCGTGCGAAGCGGCGATATCAACGACCTCAAAACGCTCGTCGCCGGTTACTGGTTCGCCGAACGTCATGCCACAGGCAAGTTTTAGCCTGAGCGCATATTCACTGCGTTGAGCCTGCACATCCGGCGAACAGCTTCAAGGACAGCAGCCGGCCGCCGGTGTTCTCGACGCCATACTTGATTCTCAACATCGAAAAACGCGGCCGCGGAGCCACCATGCCGCTCACGAGGCTGACCGGGAGTTACCCGCATGTCGCAGGAGCCATCCTTTAGACAGCTGCACGAGCAGGAGGTACAGCAGTGTCGCCGTCACCACAAATAGGTAGAACGCTGCGGTCAATGGAACGAACCCCAGCGGGCCGGCAAGTCCAGTGAAGGCCAAGAGCGCACCCGTGAGCACTGCGACCATGGTCGTAATGACCAGCGGCCGGCTGGGCTTGCTCTCGAGGGGGCTGCCTGCCGTGCGGATGACATAGATCACCAGAGTCTGGGTGGCGAGCGACTCGACGAACCAGCCAGTGTGGAAGAACTGCTGAGTAGCGTGAAAGAACTGCAGCAGTACGTAGAACGTCAGGAAATCGAACACGGAGCTGATCGGACCGATGTAGAGCATGAATCTGCGAATCAACCCGATATCCCAGTGCCGAGGCTTCCTCACAAAATCCGCATCGACGTTGTCGGTCGGAATCGTGATCTGCGAGAGGTCGTAGAGGAAGTTATTAAGCAGAATCTGGGTTGGCAGCATCGGCAAGAACGGCAGAAAGGTTGATGCGCCCGCCATGCTGAACATGTTGCCAAAGTTCGAGCTGGTGCCCATGAGCAGGTACTTCATGACGTTACCGAATGCCTTGCGTCCCTCGAGGATGCCGCTCGTCAGTACCTGGAGGCCCGGCTCCACGAGGATGATGTCAGCTGCTTCGCGTGCTACATCCACCGCCGAGGCCACCGAGATGCCGACATCTGCCGCGTGGAGCGACGGTGCATCGTTGATCCCATCGCCCATGAACCCGACCACGTGACCACGGTGCTTGAGCGCAATTAAGATGCGGTTCTTCTGCGCGGGCGATGCGCGCGCGAATACGGTGGTCTCCTCCGCAACCGCCTGCAGCGCAGGGTCAGTCATCTTCTCGATCTCATCACCCAACACGATCGTGCCGGGATTCAGACCCACCTGCGTGCAGACCTGCGAGGTCACGAGATCACTGTCGCCGGTGATGATCTTCACGCGGACGCCGGCCTCACGCAATCCGGCGAGCGCCGCCGCCGCATCGGGCAACGGCTTGTCGGCAAAGGTGACAAAGCCGGCGAGCACGAGGTTGCGCTCGTCGTTGGCGGAGTAGTGGGCGCGGGCCTCGACGGCCACATAGGCCACCGCCAGCACGCGCAGGCCTTTACGGCTCAACGCTTCGAATGTCTCGCGGCAGCGGGAGCGCGTGGTGGCATCCAGCGGCTCGACCCGCCGCTCGCGCTCCATCGCGACCGTGCGTTCGAGCACCCCTTCGGGCGCGCCCTTTGTAATAAGCAGACGCTGCGATTCGTGCTCGAGAACCACCGAGAGCCGACGGCGCTCGAAGTCGTAGGGAATCTCATCGCACTTCTGGTAGCCGCTTTCCTCGTCCGTCTGCGGGGTGCCAAGGATCGCCCCATCGAGGGGGCTGCGGATGCCGGTCTGGTTCCTGCTGTTAAGCCGCGCGAGAGTCAGTGTTCGCGCGGAAGGCTCTCCCCAGGGGTCGAGGCATCGATCCAGAGTCATGCTACCGCTGGTGATGGTACCTGTCTTGTCACTGCAGAGCACATCGATGCTGCCGAAGTTCTGGATGGCCGCGAGGTGCTTCACAATCACCTTCTTGCGGGCCATCGCGCGCGCACCGTTCGCGAGCGTGACCGCGACGATCATCGGCAGGAATTCGGGAGTC
>DATJZQ010000088.1:0-4999 GCA_035499005.1 Burkholderiales bacterium
TTCAAGCGCTACATGGTGGGCGGGCTGACGGCCGGCGCCGTGAAGAGCTGACGCGCCAGGGAAGCGCATGGCGGCCGTCTCCTTCCGCAACGTCGAGAAGACCTTCGGCGTGACGACCGTCATCCACGGCATCTCGTTCGACATCGCCGACGGCGAGTTCACGGTGCTGGTCGGCCCATCGGGCTGCGGCAAGTCGACCCTGCTCAACATGATCGCCGGACTGGACACCGTGTCCGAGGGCGAGATCCGCATCGGCGGCCGGCGCGTCAACGATCTGCACCCCAGCGAGCGCGACATCGCCATGGTGTTTCAGTCCTACGCGCTGTATCCGAACATGTCGGTGCGCCAGAACATCGCTTTCGGCATGGAGATGCGCAAGGTGCCGAAACACGAGCGCGAGCAGGGCGTGCAGGAGGTGGCGAAGACGCTGCAGATCGATCATCTGCTCGACCGCCGTCCGGCGCAGCTCTCCGGCGGACAGCGCCAGCGCGTGGCGATGGGGCGGGCGCTGGTGCGCAAGCCGCGCATCTTCCTGTTCGACGAGCCGCTGTCCAATCTGGATGCGCAGTTGCGCGTGGACATGCGCACCGAGATCAAGAGGCTGCATCAGCGGCTGAGCGCTACCATCGTCTATGTCACTCACGACCAGATCGAGGCGATGACCCTGGCGACGCGCATCGCGGTGATGCGCGCGGGCGAGCTGCTGCAGCTCGGCTCTCCAGCCGAGATCTACAATCGGCCGGCCAATACGTTCGTCGCAGGGTTCATGGGATCGCCGCGCATGAACCTGATCCCGAGCATGCTCAAGAGCGACGCCGACGGGATGCACCTGGAGATCGCTGCCGACGGCGCGGACCCCGCCCGCATCTCGCTGCGGAAGGTTCCCGACGCCGCTCGCCCGTACGTCGGCCGCCAAATTACCGCGGGGTTGCGACCCGAAGCGATCAGCGACAAGCTCGACGCGAGCGGCGTCGACGGCCGCCCGGTCATCGACGCGCTGGTCGAAGTGACCGAACCCACCGGTCCCGACACGCTGGCGGTGCTGATGGTCGGCGGCCGCGAGATCACCGCCCGCCTGCAGCCCGACAGCGCGCTCAAAGCAGGTCAGCGCGGCCGCTTCGCCATCGACTTGAGCAAGCTGGTCTGGTTCGATCCGGCGAGTGGCGCGCGAGTCGCGTGATGGAGTGCGACGTTGCCATCATCGGCTCGGGCGTCGGCGGCGGCTGCGTCGCGTTGAGCCTGGCGGGCACCGGCGCACGTGTCTTGATCCTGGAGCGCGGCCAGCGTCTGCCGCGCGAGCCGCAGAACTGGGACCCCGAGGCCGTCTTTGTCGAAAACCGCTATCGCACCACGGAAACGTGGTACGACGGCGCGGGCAACCCCTTCCGCCCCGGACAGTTCTACTACGTGGGCGGCCACACCAAGGTCTACGGCACGGCGATGTTCCGCTTCCGGGAGCGTGATTTCGACGGCGTCGAACACGCGGAAGGATGGAGCGCGCCGTGGCCTGTCCGCTATGCAGAGCTCGAGCCCTGGTACGCGCAGGCCGAGCGCGTGTTCGGTGTTCACGGGAAAGCTGGCGACGATCCGACCGAGCCGGTCCGCTCGGGGCCCTTCCCGCATCCGCCGATTCCGCACGAGCCGATCATCGGCGAAGTCTTCGAGCGGATGCGTGCGATCGGTCTGCATCCAGCGCACATGCCGGCGGCGATCGACTTTCATGCGGGAGGCACCTGCATCCGGTGCGGTACCTGCGACGCGTTTCCGTGCAAGATCGGCGCGAAGGGCGACGCCGAGACCCGCCTCATCGAGCCCTCGCTGAAGCACACGAACGTCAAGCTGCAGACTGGAAGCCTGGTTACGCGCCTCTTCACCGATGATCGCGGCAAGCGCATCGTGTCGGCCGAAGTTGACCGCGGCGGCGAGAAACTGACGATCAAGGCTCGGCTGTTCGTGCTTTCAGCGGGTGCGATCAACAGCGCCGCGGTGCTGTTGCGGTCCGCCGACTCGAAAAATCCGGCTGGCCTCGCCAACTCGTCCGGTGTGGTCGGACGCTACTACATGAACCACAACTGCACGGCCATCATGGCCGTGACGCCATGGCGGCAGAACCACACGCGCTATCCCAAGACGCTCACGCTGAACGACTACTACTTCGGCGGTAACGCGAGCGACAAACCGCTCGGCAATCTGCAGTTGCTCGGCAAGATCGAGGAGCCGATGCTGCGCGGCGCGCTGCCGAACGCGCCGAAGTGGTCGCGCGCGTGGCTCGCCCGCCACAGCGTCGACTGGTACGTGATGTCCGAAGATCTGGCGCAGAGAGACAGCAGCGTCGTTCTGCGCAGCGATGGCGCGATCCAGCTCAACTGGAAGCGCAGTAACCTGCAGGCGCACCGCAAGTGGGTCGAGGTCGCGAAGCGGCTGCTCAAACAGACGGGCTTTCCGATCGTGCTGTCCAAGCCGTTCGGCACCGACACGCCCTCGCATCAGTGCGGGACGGCTCGCTTCGGAGCCGATCCGGCCACTTCGGTGCTCGACCCATACTGTCGGGCCTGGGACCACGAAAATCTCTATGTAGTGGATGCGAGTTTTTTTCCGTCGTCGGCTGCGCTCAATCCAGCGCTCACGGTAGCAGCGCAGGCGCTGCGCGTTGGCTCTCATCTGAAGATAGCACTCAACCGTTTCTGATCATGGCCCCGGACGACTCTCGAACAGAACAACTCCCTCCCTTGCACCGAGACGCGCTGAATGTGCCCCCATCCCGGCCTTCCCCCGCAGGCGGGGGAAGGGGAGGCTGACTTCTATGACCAAGCCTGAGCGCTCCGTTGCGATCGTCACCGGCGCCCGCCGCGGCATCGGCGCTGCCATTGCTGTGAGCTTGGCTGGGAGCGGCTTCGACGTCGCCATCACGGATATCGCTGACGATGGCGCAGACGAGACGTTGAGCGCCATCGCCGCTGCCGGCGGACAAGCGCGCTTCCTCCGCAGCGACATCGCGGACGTGGCCGATCATGCCCGCGCGCTTGACGACGTGCTCGGCTGGCGCGGGCGCATCGACTGCCTGGTGAACAACGCTGGAATATCCGCCCCCAGACGCGGCGACCTGCTCGAGCTTGGTCCCCAGGCGTTCGACCAGGTGCTAGGCGTCAATCTGCGCGGCACGTTCTTCTTCACGCAGGCCGTTGCTCAGCGCATGCTCAATGCACCTGCGGCCGGCCCGCGGTCGATTATCACGATCTCATCGGTGAACGCGGAGCTCGCCTCGATCGAACGCGGCGAGTACTCGATGTCGAAGGCCGGGCTCGCAATGCTGACCAAGCTGTTCGCGCTGCGGCTCGCTGCCAACGGCATTGCCGTCTTCGAAGTACGTCCCGGAGTGATCCGCACATCCATGACGCAGGTGGTAGCGGAGAAGTACGAGCGCCGCATCGCGGACGGCTTGGTGCCGATGGGCCGCTGGGGCGCGCCGCGAGATGTCGGCGAAGCGGTGGCCGGCCTCGCGAGCGGCCGCTTCGCTTTTTCCACGGGGTCGGTGCTGCACGTCGACGGCGGACTTGCCGTGCCGCGCCTGTGACATGGCAACTGAAAGCTACGACTACATCATCGCGGGCGGCGGCTCGGCCGGGTGCGTACTGGCGCATCGCCTGAGCGCCGACCCAAGCGTACGCGTGCTGCTGCTCGAAGCGGGCGGCTCCGACGCTCACCCGCTGTTTCACATGCCGGCGGGCTTCGCGAAGATGACAAAAGGTATTGGCTCCTGGGGCTGGCACACGGTGCCGCAGAAGCAGCTCAAGAACCGGGTTCTGCGCTTCACGCAGGCCAAGGTGATCGGCGGCGGATCTTCCATCAACGCACAGCTCTACACGCGAGGCGTCCCGCAGGACTACGACGAGTGGGTGAGGGAGGAAGGCGCTGCAGGCTGGTCGTACCGCGAGGTACTGCCGTACTTCAAGCGCGCCGAGAACAATCAGCGCTTCGCCAACGAATTCCACGCCTATGGCGGGCCGCTCGGCGTCTCCAACCCGGTGAGCCCACTGCCGATCTGCGAGGCGTTTTTTCAAGCGGGGCAGGAGCTCGGCATTCCGTTCAACCCCGATTTCAACGGTGAGCGGCAGGAAGGCCTCGGCTACTACCAGCTCACGCAACTGGATGCGCGCCGCTCGTCGACTGCTACGGGTTACTTGAAGCCGGTCCGCGGCCGGCCGAATCTGCGCGTGGTGTTGCGAACTCAAGTGCTGCGCGTTGTGGTCGAACGGGGGCGGGCCGTCGCCGTTGAAATTGTCACGGCGGGCAGCAGTGTGCCGCATGTGGTGTCCGCCGACCGCGAAGTGATCGTCTCTTCGGGCGCGATGGGGTCGCCTAAGTTACTCATGCAGTCGGGCATCGGGCCAGCCGATCATCTACGCGCGGTCGGCGTGAACGTCGTTCACGATTTGCCGGGCGTTGGCGACAACCTGCAGGATCATCTCGACCTGTTCGTCATCGCCGAGTGCACGGGCGATCACACCTATGACAAATACAACAAGCCCCACTATGCAGCCTGGGCGGCGCTTGAATATCTGTTGCTGCGCAGGGGCCCGGTCGCTTCCAACCTGTTCGAAACGGGCGGCTTCTGGTACGCCGACCCAGCCAGCCGCGCGCGCTCGCCCGACGTCCAGTTCCACCTTGGCCTGGGCTCCGGCATCGAGGCTGGCGTGGCGAAGATGCGCCATGGGGGCGTTACGCTGAACAGCGCCTACCTGCGGCCTAAATCGCGCGGCTCGGTGCGCCTCGCCAGCGCGGATCCTGCCGCCGCGCCGCTGCTCGATCCCAACTACTGGTCGGAGCCAGAGGACAAGGCGCGCGCGCTGTCAGGCTTGCGACTCGCGCGCGAGATCATGAGCCAGCCGGCGCTCAAACGCTTCGTGCTCCGCGAAGTCCTGCCGGATCCGCGCGCGAAGAGCGAACAGGAGCTGTTCGACTACGCCTGTGCCAATGCAAAGACCGACCACCATCCGGT
>DATJZQ010000089.1:0-4660 GCA_035499005.1 Burkholderiales bacterium
GTGAAAGGGTGAAGAAACGGCGTCCCTCTCCCCTTGCGGGAGAGGGCTGAGGTGAGGGGGGCACACGCGCGCTATACTCGATCAAGCTACCTGGCCTGGACGAAGCGGGAGCGGAATCCAGGACATGTTCGAAGGAGAAGACTCATGAACGCACCCCGCGATGGCCAGCCGCTCGTGCCACAGCTCAAGGACGCGAGACTCTTCCACCAGCAGAGCTACGTCGGCGGCAAGTGGATCGATGCCGACAGCCGCCAGACGATTCCCGTCGTGAACCCGGCCACCGGCGTTGCAATCGGCACTGTGCCCAAGGCCGGCGTTGCCGAAACCAGGCGCGCGATCGAAGCCGCGGATAGTGCTTTGCCGGCCTGGCGAAGCAAGCTGGCCAAGGAGCGCGCCGCCATCCTGCGCCGGTGGTTCGAGCTGATGATGGCCAACCAGGAGGACCTCGGGCTGATCATGACCAGCGAGCAAGGCAAGCCTCTGGCCGAGGCCAAGGGCGAGATCGCGTATGCCGCTTCGTTCATCGAGTGGTTCGCCGAGGAAGCGAAGCGCATTTACGGCGATGTGATCCCGACCGTGTGGCCGGACCGCCGTCTTGTGGTGATCAAGCAGCCGGTCGGCGTCTGCGGCGCGATCACGCCCTGGAATTTTCCGGCGGCGATGATCACCCGCAAAGTGGGGCCCGCGCTCGCCGCGGGTTGCACCATCGTGGTCAAGCCGGCGACGCAAACGCCTTTCTCGGCGTTCGCGCTGGCCGAGCTGGCCGAACGCGCTGGTGTGCCCGCGGGTGTGCTCAACGTGCTCACCGGCTCGGCCAAAGACATCGGTGGCGAGCTCACCGCGAACGAGAAGGTACGCAAGATCACGTTCACCGGCTCGACCGAAGTCGGACGCGTCCTCATGCAGCAGAGCGCAGCCACGATCAAGAAGATCTCCCTCGAGCTAGGCGGCAACGCCCCGTTCCTCGTGTTCGACGATGCCGACCTGGACGCCGCGGCCGAAGGCGCGATGATTTCCAAGTACCGCAACGCGGGCCAGACCTGCGTCTGCGCCAACCGCATTCTGGTGCAGGACAAGGTCTACGACGCTTTTGCCGCGAAGCTCACGGAGAAAGTGAAGGCGCTCAAGGTCGGTCCCGGCACCGAGGCCGGGGTCAATATCGGCCCGCTCATCGACGAGCGAGCCGTGGCCAAGGTCGAAGAGCATGTCGCCGACGCCGTGGCACATGGGGCGAAAGTTCTGGTGGGCGGCAAGAAACACCCGCTGGGCGGGTTGTTCTTCGAGCCGACCGTTCTTACCGGCGTCGACACCGGCATGAAGATCACGAGCGAAGAAACGTTCGGGCCGGTTGCTCCACTCTACCGGTTCAAGACCGAGGAGGAAGGCGTCGCGATGGCGAACGACACCGAGTTCGGTCTCGCGTCGTATTTCTACGCGCGCGACGTCGGCCGCATCTGGCGTGTGGGCGAGGCGATCGAATCCGGGATGGTCGGCGTGAACACCGGCTTGATCTCGAACGAGGTGGCGCCGTTCGGCGGCGTGAAGCAGTCGGGCATCGGCCGTGAGGGCTCGAAGTACGGCATCGAGGAATTCCTCGAGGTCAAATACCTGTGCGTGGGAGGACTCTGACGGGTGCATTGAACACCCTCTCTCCCTCGACGGGAGAGGCCCTCATCCTACCCTCTCCCGGAGGGAGAGGGACCTTTATGTCTGCTGCCTCTCCTGCAAGGGGAGAGGGGATCGTTTGAGCACGCAACCCACGAGAGGGGATTGTTTGGAGCATCCCATGCCCTTCAACCAGCCGGCGCCGGCGCTAGGCAATCAATACACCGACGATCGTGCGCTCCGCTCGTACCTGGCGCGGGCGCTGCCGCCAGACGTGTTGCGTCAGATCGAGCCGCAGCTCACCGAAATGGGCCAGCTCTCGGGCGGCCCGCTGTACGGATTCCAGATGGCGGACCGGCTGAATGTGCCGGTGCACACACCGTGGGACGCCTGGGGCAACCGCATCGATCAGATCGAGGTGTCGCCATTGTGGCGCGCAGCGGAGCAATTGGCGGCGCGCCACGGCCTCATCGCCATCGCGTATGAGCGGGCGAACGGTGCGTGGTCGCGCGTGCATCAGTTCGCGCTCGTCTATTTGTTCACGGCGTCAACCGACGTCTACAACTGCCCGCTGGCGATGACCGACGGCGCTGCACGCGCGCTGTCCGACTCCGGCAACAAAGCGCTGACGGAGCGCGCGCTGCCGCGTCTTACGTCGCGCGATCCAGCCTTCTTCTGGACCAGCGGGCAGTGGATGACCGAGAGCACCGGCGGCTCCGATGTGAGTCAGTCTGAGACCATCGCCCGTCAGGACGGGGAGGGACGCTGGCGCCTGTATGGGCGCAAGTGGTTCACCTCGGCGGTGACGGGACAGATGGCGCTCACGCTCGCCCGGCCCGAGGGCAATCCCGCGGGCGCGAAGGGGCTCGCGCTCTTCTACCTCGAGATGCGCGCCGAGGACGGCCGCCTCGATCACATCGTCGTGCACCGGCTCAAGGACAAGCTCGGCACTCGCAAAGTGCCCACGGCGGAGCTCACCCTCGATGGCACGCTTGCGATTCCCGTGAATGGGCTGAGCGATGGCGTCAGGAGCATCGCGCCCATGCTGAACCTCACACGCACCTGGAACAGCGTGAGCGCGCTCGGCTATATGCGCCGCGGCATAGCGCTGGCACGCGACTACGCGAAAAAACGAGTGGCGTTCGGCGCACGGCTGGCGGACAAGCCGCTGCACCTCGACACGCTGGCCGGCATGCAGGCGGAGCTCGAGGCAGCATTGCAGCTCACGTTCTTCCTGGTCGAGCTGATCGGGCGCGAAGAGGCCGGCGAGCTGACGCAAGGCGAGAAAGATCTGCTCCGGCTCCTGACCCCGATCGTGAAGCTCACAACCGCCAAGCAATGCGTGGCCGTGGTGAGCGAGGCGCTGGAATGCTTCGGCGGGGCCGGCTACGTGGAAGACACCGGATTGCCGGCGTTGCTTCGGGACAGCCAGGTTTTCCCGATCTGGGAAGGCACGACCAACGTGCTCGCGCTCGACGCGCTGCGGGCGCTTGGCAACGGCATGGCGCTGGCTACGCTCGGCGAGCAGCTGCGCGAGCTGGCACGCAGCGCGACGGATGCCCGCTTGCGAATTCCCGCGCGGCAGGCGCAGGATGCGTTCGCGAATGCCATTCGGACGCTGGACGCGGCCGCCGCGAAGGGCAACGACGCCGTGGAGGCCGGAGCGCGGCGTCTCGCGTTGACGCTGGGCCGCTCCCTGTCGCTCGCGCTGTTGGCGCGCCACGCGCAGTGGGCAATCGGCACCGAGCACGACGAGCGCGCGGTCGCTGCCGCTCTGCGCTTCGCAAGACATGGCGTGGATCTCACTTCCGACGAAGACTCTGCGTCTTCGCGTTCACTTGCGTTGGACTAAACACTGACATGGATACCGAAACAGTCAAAGCGCAACAGCAGCGCGCCTGGGCCACCGGCGACTTTGCGATCATCGGGTGGAACACGGGTTTCCCCTGCGAGCTGATGTGCGAGGCGGTCGAGCTGCGGGCAGGCGAGAGAGTGCTGGACGTCGCAACCGGCAGCGGGAACGCGGCGCTATCGGCCGCTCGGCGCAACTGCGATGCCGTCGGCGTGGATTATGTCCCAGCACTCATCGAGACAGCGCGCGAGCGTGCGGCGGCAGAGCGCCTGCCGGCGCACTTCGAGGTGGGTGATTGCGAGGACATCCCGTTTCCCGACGCATCTTTCGACGTGGTGATTTCGGTGTACGGGTCGATGTTCGCGCCACGCCCCGAGAAGGCGGCGCAGGAACTGCTTCGCGTTTGCCGGCCCGGCGGGAGGATCGGCATGGCGAACTGGACACCGGACGGCTTTTGGGGGCAGACGTTCGGCCTCATCGGCCGTTATCGTCCTCCTGCGCCTGGCCTGCGGCCGCCGCCGGAGTGGGGCACGGAGAAGCGGTTGAGCGAGCTCTTCGGAGATGCGATCTCGTCGATGCGCAGCACGCGGCGCAGTGCCCTGTTCCGGTATCGCAGCAGCGCGCACTGGATCGAGGTCTTCAGCACCTACTTCGGCCCAATCATCCGGGCGCTCGAGGCGCTGGACGCACAGCCGCGCTCGGCCTTCCTCCAGGAGCTGGACGCCACATTGCAGAGGTTCAACCGGTCCGGAGATGAGACACTGATGGTCTCGGCTGACTACCTGGAAGTCGTGATGCGGAAGCGGTGATGACGGGAAAGGGGATACTCAGGCCGTTTGAATCAGCTCGATACTCACACCATCGGGCGCAGCGACGTAGCAGAGGACCATTCCCGGTTTGAACTCCCACGGCTCAACCGTCATGCGCACGCCTTTGCGCTTGAGCTCCGCACAGAACGCGCGCAGATCTCCGCGAAACGTGAAGCCGAAATGATCGGTCCCCCACTCGTCGTGGCTCGAGTAGCCGTCGAAGTGGTGCATGGGCTTGGTCGCGGCGGGCTCCTCGCCGGGACGGCGGCCGCGGATGACGACGGTCATGCCGCCGATCCGGACGTCGATCTGCGGCGCACCGCGCAAGTTCTCCTGCATGGCGGTCACCTCACCGCCGAACATCTCCCGGTACCAGTCTGCCGCCGCTTTCGGG
>DATJZQ010000090.1:0-7864 GCA_035499005.1 Burkholderiales bacterium
CGCCTGCACGATCGCGTTCAGTATCGAAGGAATAGCGCCGGCTGGGCGATCGAGCGTCTGGCCCCGTAAAGATCCACCCGCAAATCTTTACTACGGGCTGTTAACCACCCCGTCACCTTCGGTGCCTCCCCTCCTTGCCGGAGGAGGGGTGGCGCGAAGCGACGGGGTGGTCTAGGTTTACCGCTTCACCGCCGCGAAAGCCTCATCCACAATCTCCAGCGTGCGGTCGACATCCGCATCGGTGTGCGCGATCGAGATGTAGAACTTCTCGTTCGGATTCACCAGCAGCCCGCGCTTCATCAGCTCGATCGCCCAGCGCCAGCCCAGCTCTTTGTCGTGCGTCGTAAGGTCCATCCATGTGCGCAGCGGCTTGCGCTCGGTGAAACGGATGCCCCACACCGCGTCTTCGCCGGGTGCCTGCACTGCGAAGCCACGGCGCTGCCCCGCCTTGACCATGCCCTCGCGCAGGCGCGACCCGATGCGGTGCAGATGCTCGTAGACGCCCGGTTGCGCCAGCGTATCGAGTGCCGCGAGCCCGGCAGCAGCGCACACGGGATTGCCGTTCAGCGTGTTGGTCGCCCACACGACTTCGGCTTTGGGCCGGCTGCGCGCGTCGAGCATCGACATGATCTCAGCGCGGCCCACGATCGCGGCCAGCGGGAATCCGCCGCTGATCGCCTTGCCGTAGCAGGCGAGATCGGGGATCACCCCATAGCGCTCCTGCGCACCACCCCACGCGATACGAAAGCCGGTGACGATCTCGTCGAAGATGAGGACGATGCCGTGCTTCCTCGTCACCTCGCGCACTGCTTGTAGAAAACCGGGTTCGGGCTGCAGCACGCGCTGCAGCGGCTCCACCAGCACCGCAGCCAGCTCGGACGCGTGATGCTCGATGATTTCGACGGCTCGAGCAGCATCGTTGAACGGCGCCACCAGGACGGTATTGCCGATCTCCCCGGGGACACCCACCGAGTCGGGCCGCGCGTGCGGATACTGGGACGGCTGGGTCGGCACCGTTCCGTACAGACCGTAGTCGAGCATGCCATGCCACGCGCCTTCGAACTTGAGCACCTTGCTGCGCTTGGTCCAGGCGCGCGCGATGCGCAGAGAATAGAACGTCGCTTCCGTTCCCGATCCCGTGTAATGCACCGTCTCGCCGCATGGGACGGCATCGACCAGCCGCTGCGCGAGCCGGATCTCCGGCTCGTTCAGAAAAAAGTACGTCGTGCCCTTGGGCAGCTGCGCCGCAACTGCCTCGGTGATCGCGGGATGGGCATGCCCGAGCAACGCGGGTCCGGAGCTTAGGTGGTAGTCGATGTACTCCCGGCCCGCGACGTCCCATACGCGGCTGCCCTTGCCGCGCTCGACGACCAGATTCAGCTCGGGCGGCAGAACGAAGAGGCCGGTGCCGCCGCCGGCGAGATACTTGCCCGCCAACGCGAGCAGCTCAGTTTGTCGTGCAGCATCCATGGTACTCACCCCCGAATGAGTGATTGCCTGCTGTTGCCTGATCAGTTTTTCTTTGTCCACTCGTTATAGCGCGCCCGCACCTCCGGCGCGGGCGGATAGGTGCCGATCAGCGGACGCCCGCGCTCGATCTCTTCGGTGACGAAGCGCTCGAGGCGCTCCATTTCCAGGGCCTCGCGTGAGAGCTCATCGGCCAGATGGCGCGGCACGACGACCACCCCGTCAGCGTCGCCCACGACCACATCGCCCGGGTAAACAGCCACGCCGCCGCATCCGATCGGCACGTTGTACTCGACCGCGTGGTGACGCGCAAGATTGAGCGGCGCAGCTGCCCCGGCGCTATACACCGGAAAATCCATGCGCGCGATTTCGTCGCTGTCGCGGAGGCACCCGTCCGTCACCAGTCCCGCGGCGCCGCGCACCTTCAGGCGTGCTGTCAAGATGCCGCCGCCTGATGCCGCGTGCGTATCGCCGCGGCAGTCGATTACCAGCACGCTGCCGGCCGGCGTCGTGTCAAACGCGTGGCGCTGCGGATGCTCCGGACTCTCGAACACGCTGACCTGGTCCAGATCCTCGCGGCACGGGATATTGCGCAGCGTGAACGCTTCGCCCACCATGTTCGTCTTCGGGGCGCTCATGCGCTTGACCCCGTGCAGCCATGTGTTGCGCAGCCCGCGTTTGAACAGCAGCGTGCTGAGTGTAGCGGTGCTTACTGCGCCCAAACGGTTTTTCGCTTCAGCAGATAGTGTTTCCACGGGTCCTCCTGGATTCCGGGCTCCGCTCCGCGGGCCCGGAATGACGACAAGGCATTATCTGCCATCCGCGCGCAGCGTGACCAGGCTTTCCAGCAGTGACCGGTCCTCGCGAAGCTGCGCGCTCGCGCCGGCGTGGACCACCTTGCCACGCTCGAGCACAACGGTCCGATCGCACAGCCGCAGCGCAGCGTCAACGTGTTGCTCGACCAGCAGTACCGCAATACCCTCGCTCTTCATCTCCTCGATGGCGCTCTCCACTTCTTCGACGATGAGCGGGGCAAGGCCCTCGAACGGCTCATCGAGCAGGAGCAGAGCCGGGTTGAGCATCAGGGCGCGGCCGATCGCCAGCATCTGCTGCTCTCCACCCGAGAGCTGGTGCGCCAGGTTGCCACCACGCTCGGACAGCCTCGGAAACAGCTCGTGTACTCGCGACACACTCCACGGTCCGCGCCGCGCGATCACCGTCAGGTTTTCCGTGACCGACAGCGACGGAAAGACCTCGCGCTCCTGCGGCACCCAGGCAAGGCCGGCATGCGCCCTCCGGTGCGGACGCCAGCGCGTAATGTCGGCGCTGTCGAAAGCTACGCCCCCGGCTTGCACGCGGGTCAGCCCCATCACGGAAGCGATCAGCGTCGACTTGCCTGCGCCGTTGCGGCCGAGCAGAGCGAGGCTGCCATGCCGCGGCAGCTCGAGCGACACGTCCTCGAGAACGACGGCATCGCCGTAGCCGGCGGTGAGGCGCTCGAGCTCGAGCAGCGCGCCACTCATGCGCGCCCGCCCAGATAGACTTGCTTGACCGTCGGGTCGCGCGCAATCTGCTCGGGCGGACCTTCGGTCAAGATCGAACCGGAGACGAGCACGGTGATCCGCTGCGCGAAACGGAACACGATGTCCATGTCGTGCTCTACGAACAGCACCGTGACTTCGCCAGGCAGGTCGGCGATGGCACGGAACAGTGCCTGGCTTTCGCTTTTCGGCACGCCGGCGGCTGGCTCGTCGAGCAACAGCACGCTCGGCTTGCACGCGAGCGCCAGCGCGATTTCGACCAGCCGCTGGTCCCCGTAGGCCAGCTCGCGCACAATGGTGTTTTCGGCGCGCTCGAGACGAAGCAGGCGCAGCACTTCCCGCGCCGCCGCGATCTCCGCCTCACAGCGGGCAACGGGACGCCACGCATCGACGCCGGCGCCGCGCTGCTCGCACACCGCCAGTAGAACACACTGGATGACGGTGAGATCGGGAAACAGATTGTTGATCTGAAAGGTGCGCGCCAGCCCGCGCTTCACTCGCTGGTCGGGACGCAGCCGCGTGATGCGGTCTTCGCCGAGATAGACCTCGCCCTCGCTCGGCGCCAACATGCCGGTGAGCAGATTGATGAGCGTCGTCTTGCCCGCGCCGTTCGGGCCGATGATGGCGTGCCGCGCACCGCGTGGCAACGCGAGAGACACGCCGGTCACGGCCCGCACCCCGCCGAAGTGCTTGCCCAGGTCGGAGGTGCGCAGCGCGTGCGTCATGATTGAGTCACAGTCCGCCTGTGTTTTTCGCGCAGGGCGCTTACGGCGCGAGCCCACGCACCCAGGACACCACCGCGCCCGACCAGGACGATGGCGATGAGGAACGCACCCAGCCAGAACTGCCAGTACACAGGGTTCAGCGCGGAGAGGTAATGGTATGCGAGCGTGAACACCGCCGCCCCGACCAGGCCTCCGTACAGCACGCCGGCGCCGCCGACGATCAGCATCACCATCACGTCGGCCGAGCGGCCGAAGGAGAACACATCGATGCTGACGAACTGCGTCGTCTGCGTCAGCAGCGCACCGGCGACGCCCGCGATCGCCGCGGAGAGGCTATAGACGGCAATCAGACGGTGCGACACCGGATAGCCCAGGGCCAGCATGCGCCGGGGGTTGTCGCGCATCCCACGCAGGCTCCATCCGAATGGCGAATGCACGAGCCGCCTTACGCCGAGGAACAGAAGAAACGTGACGGCCAGGCAGTAGCCATATGCGGTGCGCCCATACATGTCGAAACGGAACGCCCCGAGCAGGGGCGCCATCTCGATGCCGAGCAGTCCATCGACGCCGCCGGTGATGCTGCTTAGCCGGTTGGCGAGCTCGAACAGCAGCAACCCGATGGCCGTAGTGACCATGAGGCGCGTCAGATCCTGGCCGCGCACGACGAGGAAACTCGTCAGAAATCCTGCGAGCCCGGCACAAGCTCCGGCGGCGAGCAAGCCGGAGAGCGGCTCGCCCCAGCCGCCCTGGGCCAGCAGGCCGGCCGCATACGCGCCGATGCCGAAATAAGCCGCGTGGCCGAGCGACAGGATACCGCTGTAGCCGAGGATGAGATCGTAGGAAAGGGTGAACAGGCCTGCGATCAGCACCTGACTCGCGAGCGGGAGATGCTTGGGCCACAGCCAGAACCCTGCTGCAAGCACGAGCCAGAACACGGCTTCGTGCCAGGGAAAGCGAACGATCCGCACGATGCCGGGCGCGGTGCTCACGACCGGCTGACCAGCCCCTGCGGCCGGAGGATCAGCAGAATCACCATCATCGCGTAGATGATGAAAGCGCCGACCTCCGGGATGTAGTACTTCCCGGCGACGTCGGCAACGCCCAGCAGAAGCGCAGCGTACAGCGGCCCCTTGAGCGTGCTCGTGCCACCCACCGCGACGACCAGGAGGAAGTACACCATGAACTTCAGCGGGAACAGCGGATCGAGGCCGAGCACTTCAACGCCTAGCGCACCCCCCAGGCCGGCGAGCCCGCAGCCGGCAGCGAACGCGATCTGGAACACCAACCCGACTCGAATGCCGAGCGCCTCGGCTACGCGCGCGTTGTCGACCGACGCTCTGACGGCGGCACCAAAGCGCGTCCGCTCCACTATCAGCGTCAGCAGGACTGTGAGCGCGGCTCCGAGCGCAAGGAGAAACACCCGATAGATGTTCAGGTCGACCCCGAGCACGTTCAACTGGCCGGAGAGATATTCGGGCAGCTGCATCGCCTGCTGCTGCGGACCGAACGCGAAGGTCGCCGCAGCGATGGCCATGAAGGTGAGCCCGATCGTAAGCAGCACCTGATCCAGGTGGCTGCGCCGGTACAGGCGGCGGAACAGCACGCGCTCGAACAGCAGCCCGGACAAAGCAGACCCCGCAAAAGCCAAAGGCAACGCCGCCAGGAAAGGAACGTTCCAGCGCGCCATGGCGACCACGCAGAAATAACCGCCGAGCATGCCGAAGGCGCCGTGCGCTAGGTTGACGAAATTCATCAACCCCAGAGTGACCGACAGCCCGACGCCGATGAGGAACAGCAGCATGCCGTAGGCAAGCCCATCGAACAGCACGCCCAACAGACTTGCGATCATCGCTGCAATGATGGCGCGGGCCAGTGTCGGCCGTCGTTCCGGACACCCGGAGGGTGATCCGGAATCCAGAGACGTACAAAGCAGACGACCCTGGATTCCGGGTTGCCGCGACGCGGCCCCCGGAATGACGAACGGAGAAACGTGGTCACTCAGCAGTCTTTGATGCGGGTACGGGCCAAGCTGCCCAAGAAGGCTACTTTCCCGGATCCTTGACTTCGGGGATCTGCTCGAACTCGACGTTGTACGGCTTGCCGTTGATCTTCTGCACGCGCCGTATGTACACGGTCTGAATCGGGTCGCGCGTCTCCGGATCGATGACGAGCGGACCACGCGGGCTGTCGAGGCGCAGCCCCTTCAGCACCTCCATGGCTTTGTCGCCGTCGATCTGCCCGTTCAGCTTGCGGATCACCTCGTAGATCGCCGCCATCCCATCCCAGCCGCCCACGGCCATGAAATTCGGCCGCGTGCCGGGACCGGTGCTATCGGCGTACGACTTGAGAAACGCGCGATTCTGCGCACTCTCGTGCGCGGCGGAATAGTGGTGACTCGTCACCACTCCGAGCGGTGTATCGCCCATTGCCTCGAGGACGCCGTCCTCGGTGACATCGCCGGTTGCGATCAGCCGGATGCCGGCCTTGTTCAGCTCGCGCTCGGCGAAGCCCTTCATGAAAGCCACTGGCTGCTCCGAGCTGCCCGGCAGGAAAATGAACACGGCCTGCGGATGAGCGTCCTTGATCCGCTGCAGGAACGGCGCGAACTCGGGATTGCGCAGCGGCACGCGCACCGAACCCACGATTTTTCCGCCGGCTTCGGTGAAGGTCTTCTTGAACGTGGTTTCGGCGTCGATCCCAGGGCCATAGTCCGACACCAGCGTGTAAACGCTCTTGATCCCGTTCTTGATCGCCCACGACGCGAGCGGAGCAGTGACCTGCGGCAGCGTCATCGAGACGCGCACGATGTAAGGCGAGCGCGTGGTGATGATCGATGTCGCGGCGTTCATGATGATCATCGGCTTGCGCGCCTCGGTCGCCAGTGGGGCAACCGCCAGCGCGTTGGGCGTCAAGCCAAAGCCGGCGAGGAAATCGACGTTGTCGTTGGTGACCAGCTCTTGCGCGAGGCGCTTGGCGATGTCTGGCGACGCGCCAGTGGTGTCCTTCACGATCAGCTCGACCTTGCGGCCGGCCACCGTCTCCCCATGCGCCTTCATGTAGGCTTGCGCACCGGCGAGGATCTGGCGCCCGAGATCGGCGAACGGCCCGCTCATCTCGAGAATCATGCCGACCTTGATCGGCTCCTGCGCGCCAGCGATGGACGCCGCGAAACTCATCGCAACCGAGAGCAGCGCGCCGAGACTGCGATTGAACATGGCTCTCCTCCTCCTGAATTCTTTTTACCTGACCGGCATCATTATGGCATGGGCAACGGGCGCGGCTAGCTTGTCTCCCTCTCCCCTCGCGGGAGAGGGTTGGAGTGAGGGAGCGACGCGCAGAATGATGCACTGGTACACTGAACTCCATGACCCAACGCGCCTCCCCTCCCTTCCGCGCCGACCATGTCGGCAGCTTCCTGCGTCCGCCCGAGCTGCTCGCGGCGCGCCAGCGGTATCAGAAAGGCGAGATCTCCAAAGCCGAACTGCGCGGCTCGGAGGATCGCGCCATCCGCGACATCGTCCGGTTTCAGGAGGACCTGGGGCTGCTAGGCATTACCGACGGAGAGTTCCGGCGCACCTACTTTCACATCGATTTCCTGGAGCAGCTGGAAGGTGTCGAGACGCGCGGCGGCATCAGCACGAGCTTCCACAGCGCGACCGGCGAAGTCAACTTCGCTCCGCCTGTCATGCACGTCACCGCGAAGCTGAGGCACACGCACCCGATCCAGGTGGCCGATTTTCAGTTTCTCCGGTCGGTCACCAAGCGCGTGCCGAAGGTGACGATCCCCTCACCCACCATGCTCCACTTCCGTGGCGGCCGCGCCGCCATCAGCCGCGATGCTTATCCTGATCTTGAGGCCTTTTATGGCGACGTCGCGGCCTGCTATCGCGAAGAGCTCAAGCAGCTTGGGCAAGCGGGCTGTACTTACGTTCAGCTCGACGACACCAACCTGGCCTATCTATGCGACCCCAAGATGCGCGAAGGCGCGCGCCAACGCGGAGACGACCCGAACGAGCTGCCGCGCCGCTACGCCCGACTGATCAACGCCGCAATCGCGGACCGGCCCGCCGGCATGACCGTCTGCACGCACTTGTGCCGCGGCAACTTCAAGAGCGCGTGGGTGGCCGAGGG
>DATJZQ010000091.1:0-20530 GCA_035499005.1 Burkholderiales bacterium
CGAGTCAGGCGATTGGGCTTCCACACCCCAGACCTTCGGACTGATGGAGATCGCCTCGCCGCAGTACCCCACTTCGCCGCGCTTTCGCGGCTGCTCGATCTGGGCGCTGTGAAGGCTGCTTATCCGCGAGTCACGGCTGCCCTCGCCCGGACCCTGAACGGCGCTGACGATGACCGCGATCTTCGCCTCGAGCCGCATGGGCGGCTATCGTGCACCTAATCCTGTCCGCATGCGACTGCCCGGCGGCCGGGGCCGGCGGTTTCGTGTGTTAGGCTATGCAGCATAGGCCGCCCGTGCAGCTTCAGGGGCGGCGTTTCGTCTCGCCGAGGAGAAAAATCCATGACCGACGCCGTGATCGTATCCACCGCGCGCACTCCGCTTTGCAAGTCCTGGCGCGGGGCACTCAACCTGACGCATGGCGCCACCATGGGCGGCCATGTGGTCAAGAATGCTCTGGAGCGCGCCAAGCTCGAGCCGTCCGAGGTCGAGGATGTGATCATGGGCTGCGCCAATCCGGAAGGCGCCACCGGCTGGAACATTGCGCGTCAGATCGCCATCCGGGCCGGTATGCCGGTGACCGTGCCGGGCATGACGGTGAACCGTTTCTGCTCCTCGGGCCTGCAGACGGTGGCGCTGGCCGCCCAGCGCGTCATGTCGGGCGAGGGTGGGATCTTCGTGGCCGGCGGCGTGGAGTCCATCTCGTGCGTGCAGAACGAGATGAACAAGCATATGTTCCAGGAGGACTGGCTGAAGGCGCACAAGCCCGAGATCTACTGGCCCATGCTGCAGACCGCCGAGAACGTCGCCAAGCGCTACAAGATTTCGCGCGAGGCGCAGGACCGCTTCGGCGTCGACAGCCAGCTGAAAGCCGCCCGCTCGCGCGCCGAAGGCAAGTTCAAGGCGGAGATCGCGCCGATCTCCACCACGATGAAAGTAGTAGACAAGAACACCGGCGCGGAGTCGCTGAAGGAGGTCACTGTCGCCGACGACGAAGGCATCCGTCCCGACACGACGTACGAGGGCGTGTCCAACATCAAGCCCGCGATCGAAGGCGGCGTCATCGCAGCCGGCAACGCCAGCCAGTTCTCCGACGGCGCGGCGGCGCAGGTGGTGATGAGCGACAAGGCGGCAGCGGCGAAGGGGCTCAAACCGTTGGGCGTGTTCCGCGGCTTCGCGGTGGCGGGGTGCGAGCCCGACGAGATGGGCATCGGGCCGGTGTTCGCGGTGCCGAAGCTCCTCGAGCGCACTGGCGTAAGGATGGAGGACATCGGCCTGTGGGAGTTGAACGAGGCGTTCGCTGTGCAGGTGATCTATTGCCGCGACCGCCTGGGCATCCCCAACGAGCGCCTCAACGTCGACGGCGGCGCGATCGCGGTAGGCCATCCGTACGGCATGACGGGCAGCCGCCTGGTTGGCCACGCGCTGATCGAGGGCAAGCGCCGCAACGCCAAGCACGTCGTGGTGACGATGTGCATTGGCGGAGGCATGGGCGCTGCCGGCTTGTTCGAGATCGTCTAACGCCCCGGGAGCAGTCCTTCAGATGAGCGTTCGCAAGCTGCTGGATCTGAGCGGCCGCGCGGCATTGATCACCGGCGGCTCACGCGGACTGGGCCTGCAGATCGCCGAGGCATTGGGCGAGATGGGCGCGAAGGTGGCGATCACCGCACGCAAGCAGCCCGAGCTGGACGAGGCCCAGCGCCATCTTGCCGCGCAGGGCGTCGAGGCCATGACCATCGCCTGCGACCTGCAGGATCTGCACGCTGCGCAGGCTCTGCCCGGGCAGGTGCTCGAGCGCTGGAAGCGGATCGATATCCTGGTCAACAACGCCGGCGCGACTTGGGGAGCCCCGGCCGAAGAACATCCGCTGGACGCGTGGCAGAAGGTGCTCAACCTCAATCTCACTGCCATATTCGCGTTGACCCAGGCCGTCGGCAAACAGGCCATGATCCCGGCGCGCTATGGGCGCATCGTGAACATGGCGTCGATGGCAGGCCTGCAAGGGACCGACCCACGCTTCATGCGGACGATCGCTTACAACACCAGCAAGGGCGGTGTGGTGAATTTCACGCGCTCGCTTGCCGCTGAGTGGGCGCAGCATGGGATCACGGTGAACGCGATCGCCCCGGGCGTTTTCCCCAGCAAGATGTCGCAGGGGATGATCGGCAAGTCCGAGCACGTGATCCTCGATCAAACTCCGCTCAAGCGACTGGGTGGCGACGAGGATCTGAAGGGCGTTGCGGTTCTTCTTGCATCCGAGGCCTCGGCTTACATTACCGGTCAGACGATTGCCGTCGACGGTGGAATGAGCGCGGTCTGACGATCGCTGGTGAACGATGATTGCGCAGGAGCTCGAAGTCAGCCTCCACAGGGCTTTCATGGACGCCCGGCAGAAGCGCCACGAATTCATCACCGTGGAGCATTTGCTGCTCGCGTTGCTGGACAACCCGTCTGCGTCCGCCGTTCTGCGCGCCTGCGTCGCCAACATCGAGGAGCTGCGCAAGCTGCTCACCGATTTCATCAACGAGCACACGCCCATCGTCACCGGCGACGAGGTCGACACGCAACCCACTCTGGGTTTCCAGCGAGTGATTCAGCGTGCCATCCTGCACGTACAGTCGTCCGCGAAGAAGGAAGTCACCGGCGCCAATGCGCTGGTGGCGATTTTCGGCGAGCAGGACTCGCACGCGGTTTACTTCATGCATCAGAAGAATGTGACACGCCTCGATGTGATGAACTACCTTTCGCACGGGATTGCCAACGGGTGGCAGCCGGGCCAGCCGGAAGGGGAACGCGAGCAGCCCCCGGGTGGTGCCACGCAACACTTCGACATCAACATACCGTTCATCGAGCACCTCGGCGTGCAGCTGCTCGAGAAGGGCGACGGCCGCGTCGTGGTTCGCCTCGAGCCGCGCCCCGAGCATCTGAACAGCTGGAACGGCGTGCACGGTGGTGTGCTGATGACGTTGCTGGATGCGGCCCTGAGCAGCGCTGCGCGCTCGCTGGATTCGGCTTGCATCGGCGCCACCACCGTCGAGATGAAAGCGAACTTTCTGTCGGCGGCAAAGGGGCCCGTTCTCGCCGAGGCATTCGCCGAGCGTGCGGGTCGATCGCTGATCTTCGCCGAAGGCGAGGCCACCGACTCCGCCGCGAAACCGCTGGCCAAGGCGACCGGCACGTTCAAACTGATCTACCCGAAAGAATAGGACTGTCGATGCCGCTCGATCCACAAGCCGAGATCCTCCTTGGTCTCGCGAAGCAAGCCGCCTTGCCGGAGTTCTGGCAGCTCACGCCCGACCAGGCCAGAGAGCAATTCCTCACCCGCGTGCGCAAGACCGAGGCGCGCGATTCGATTCACCGCAGCCGGGACCAGCGCATCCCCGGTCCTGCGAGCGATATCCCGCTGCGCATCTACTGGCCTCGGGAAGCGCGTGGCGGCGAGCTGTTCCCGTGCCTGCTCTGGTTCCACGGCGGCGGATTCGTGATCGGCAACCTCGACACGCACGACTCCGCCTGCCGCATGCTCGCCAACCAGACTGACTGCATGGTGGTGGCAGTCGACTATCGGCTGGCGCCGGAGTTCAAGTTTCCCGCGGCTGTGGATGACTGCCGCGCTGCGCTACGCTGGCTCGCGCTGCATGCCCGCGAGATTGGTGCGGATCCGGAACGCATCGCGGCTGGTGGCGACAGCGCCGGCGCCAACCTCGCGACCGTGATGGCGCTCCTCGCGCGCGACGAAGGGCATCCAAACCTCGTCTTCCAGCTGTTGCTCTATCCGTGCACGGCGCCCGAGCCGGAAGCCCCGTCGCACCGCAAGTTCGCGGACGGCTACCTGCTGACACGTCAGAACATCGTCTGGTTCTACAAGCACTACCTGCGCACGCAGCGGGACACTCAGGACTTCCGCTTCGCGCCCCTGATGGCCAAGGATCTGTCCGGCCTGCCCCCGGCGCTGGTGATCGTGGCCGGCTACGATCCGTTGCGCGACGAGGGCGTGGAGTACGCGACGAAGCTCATCGAGGCGGGCAACCGCGTTACGCTGGTCAACTACGAAGGCATGATGCACGGCTTTGTCCTGGCAGGCGGAATGCTGGACGCGGCAAAGCAGGCCATCGCCCAGTCGGCGGCGGCGCTGCGGGAAGCGTTTCGAAACGAAAAAAGTGAAGAGATGAAGAAGTGAAGAGGTGAAAGGTGAAGAGGTGAAGACAGTGGAAAGGTAAACCCCCTCTCCCTCCGGGAGAGGGGCAGGGGTGAGGGTGACGAATCACGAGTCACCGATTTCTTGAGAGGGAACATGAAAAGCCTGGAAGGGAAGGTGGCATGGATTACCGGCGCCGGGAGCGGCATTGGGTTAGCTGGAGCGCAGGCGCTGGCCAAGGCGGGCGCAACCGTCGTCATGTCGGGGCGCCGCGGTGACGTGCTCGAGCGTGAGAGCGCGGCGATTCGCAAGTCTGGCGGCAAGGCGGCCGTCGAGGCCCTGGATGTGAGCGACCCAGCCGCCGTGCAGCGCGTGGCGCAGGGCATCCTGTCGCGTCACGGCAAAGTCGACATCCTGGTCAACAGCGCCGGCTTGAACAATCCTACGCGCTTCTGGCGCGATCAGACCGTCGAGAGCTGGAATCAGGTGATCCGCATCAACCTCGACGGCACGTTCCTGTGCACGCAGGCCGTGATTCCGTCCATGCGCACGCACAAGGACGGGGTCGTCATCAACATCTCGTCGTGGGCTGGCAAGTACACCTCCGCCGGGGTGGGCGCCGCCTACAACGGGAGCAAGGCCGCGGTGGTTTCCCTGACCGAAACCATCAACATGGAGGAGTGCGCGAATGGCATCCGCGCGTGCGCCATTTGCCCCGCGGAAGTTGCTACCCCGATCCTGGACCGCCGCCCGTCACCTCCTCCGGCAGAGGAGCGTGCCAAGATGCTGCAGCCTGCTGACCTGGGTGAGACCATCCGCTGGGTTGCGGAGCAGCCGCCGCACGTGTGCGTCAACGAAATCATTATCAGCCCGACATGGAACCGGCTGTACATCGGTACGTGGCGATGAGGAGAACGGCGTGAAGAAGAGAAAGCTCGGGAAGTCGGGATTGGAAGTGGCGCCCTTCGCGCTGGGAGGAAACGTCTTTGGCTGGACGGCGGACGAAGCGACGTCGTTCAAGATCCTGGACGCGTTTGTCGGGCACGGCTTCAATCTCATCGACACCGCGGACACCTATTCGCGCTGGGTGCCAGGCAACCACGGCGGAGAGTCGGAGACTATCATCGGCAAATGGCTCAAGCAGCGCGGCGCCCGCGACAAGGTCGTGATCGCCACCAAGGTCGGGATGGAGATGGGACCGGACAAGAAGGGGCTGTCGAAAGCCTACATCCAGCGCGAAGTGGAAGATTCGCTGAAGCGCTTGCAGACTGACTACATCGACCTGTACCAGTCGCATACCGATGACGCGGCGACACCGCCGGAGGAGACGCTCGAAATCTATGCGCAACTGGTCAAGCAAGGGAAGGTACGGGTGATCGGCGCATCCAACTTCAGCGCTGAACGCCTGGCGCAGTCGCTGCAGGTCAGCGAGTCGCATCGCTACCCGCGCTACGAGAGTCTGCAGCCTCACTACAATCTGTATGAGCGCAGCGAATACGAGAGCAAGCTCGAGCCGCTCTGCCGCGAGAAGGGCATCGGCGTGATCTCCTATTTTTCGCTGGCACGCGGATTCCTGACCGGGAAATACCGCGCGGACGCGGATTTGTCCAAGAGCCCCCGTGGAGGTGGCGTTAAGACTTATCTGAACGAACGCGGCATGCGGATTCTCGACGCGCTCGACAAAGTGACCAAGCAGTTTCGCTCGACGCCCGCGCGGGTTTCGCTCGCGTGGCTGATCGCACGCCCCAGCGTCACGGCGCCCATCGCCAGCGCCACGAGCGTTGAGCAGCTCGACGACCTGGCCGGGGCAGCGAGCCTCGAGCTGGATTCTGCGTCCATCGGGCTGCTGAATCAGGCGAGCGCGTAAACTCCCTCCCTTGCGCACGAAGCGCGCGGGGGAAGGTGAGGGTGGGGGCGAGGGCGAGGAGGAGCACATGACTACATTCACCAGACGCCGTTTCCTGCGCACCGCGGGCGCTGCCGCGTTGGGTGCTTCGGCGCCGCTCCTTCCCCAGCGCACAGCACGCTCGGCACAGCCGAAGTGGGAGCCCGAGAAAGGCGCGACCCTGCGGCTGCTGCGCTGGAAGCGCTTCGTTCAGGGTGATGAGGACCAGTTCCTCGCCAACACGCGGCGTTTCACCGAACTGACCGGCGTGCCGGTCGTAGTGGACAGCGAGAACTTCGAGGAAGTGCGGCCGAAAGCGGCGGTCGCCGCCAACGTGGGGGCAGGGCCGGACATCGTCATCGCGACTAACGAAGATCACCTGCAATATCCCGGTCAGTTGATCGACCTCACCGATGTCGTCGAATACCTGGGACACAAATACGGCGGGTGGTACGACATCTGCCGCGAGTACGGGATGCACGAGGGGAAATGGGTCGCGCTCCCGACTGGTGCAGCAGGCGGTGCCTGGCTCTACCGCAAGAGCATGATCCATGCGGCGGGCTTCGACGCCCTGCCGCAGGATTTCCCTGGGATTCTCAAGCTCTGCCAGGCGCTGAAGGCGCGCGGGACGCCGGCGGGATTGGCGCTCGGGCATGCGACCGGCGATGCGAACGGCTGGACGCACTGGGCGCTGTGGGGCTTCGGCGGCAAGCTGGCCGACGAGCGCAATAACGTCGCCATCAACTCGAAGGAGACGATCGCTGCGCTCGAGTACGCGAAAGAGCTGTACCAGACGTTCATTCCCGGCACGGTGTCCTGGCTTGATCCGAGCAACAACAAGGCTTTCCTGGCCGGCGAGATCGCTCTGACCATCAACGGCATCTCGATCTACTATTCGGCCAAGACCTCGCCAGATCCGAAACTGACTGCGATGGCCGCGGACATGCAGCACGCCTACGATCCGATCGGCCCGATCGGGAAGCGCGCCAACGGCGGGCTGATGTTCCCGGCCTTCGTTTTCAAGCACTCGAAGTATCCCAATGCGGCCAAGGACTACCTGCGCTTCATGATGGAAAAGGAGCAGTACGAGCCCTGGCAGGCGGCCTGCATCGGCTACGTCGCGCACCCTCTGCGCGCCTACGAATCCAACCCAGTCTGGAGCGCCGACCCGCAGCATGTGTTCTTCCGCGACGTCGTGAAGACCATGCGGCCGCTCGGCTATGCCGGGAAGCTGGGCCGGGCGTCGGCCGCTACGGCGGCCGACTTTGTCGTGGTCGACATGTTCGCCGAGGTCTGCACCGGCGCGCAGACGCCGAAGGAAGCGGCGCTGCGGGCGGAGAAGCGAGCGCTGCGGAACTACAAGGCGTAAGCTGATTCGAGAGGAGGAGACAGCCATGCCCAAGATCCGAGCCAACAACATCACGATGAATTACGACCAGCAGGGCAGCGGAGAGCCTCTGGTCTTGATCCCGTACCTGGCGGCCGACTATGCCTGCTATGCCTTCCAGGTGGCCGAGTACTCCAAGCACTTCACCTGTATATCAGTAGATCTGCGCGGCACAGGCGAGACGGACAAGCCGGACGGGGTCTATTCGACGGAGCTGTTCGCAGACGACGTGGCCGCGTTCATGCAGGCGCTCGGCATCGGCAAAGCGCATGTCTCGGGACTTTCGCTCGGCGCAGCGGCAGGCATGTGGCTCGCAGCGAAGTACCCGGACCGCGTCAAGTCGCTTTCGCTGCACAGTGGCTGGCACCAAAGCGACCCGTATCTTAAGGTTGTCGTGCAGGGTTGGCAGGTGATGGCGAAAGCGATCGGCAGCGTGCCCGAAATGGTGATCCAGGGCATCTTCCCGTGGTGCTTCACGCCCGAGCTGTATGCCGCGAAACCTGACTACATCAAGGCGCTGTCCGATTTCGTACGCGGCAGGCCGGCGCAGCCGCTGGATGCTTTCATCCGCGAGTCGAACGCGGTGATCGCCCATGACGCGCAGGCGCAAGTCGGCAAGATCCGGGCGCCGACGCAGATCACCTTCGGACGTCACGACATGGTGACGTCAACGCGGTTCGCTGACCCGATCAAGGCTGGCATCAAGGGCTCAGAGCTGCTGATCTTCGAGGGTTGCTCGCACGCGCCGATCTACGAGAAGGTGGACGAGTTTAACCAGAAGACCTTGGCATTCCTCAGCAAGCACTCGAAATAGCGGAGCGTAGCGTGAACGATTTCCGCAATCCGCATCGCTCCACCCAGACGGTCTCCACCACTGGCCGCTCGGCCTTCCTGGGCCTGCTCGAGTCCGAAGGCGTCGAGTACTTGTTCGGCAACCCCGGCACCACCGAGCTGGCCATCATGCAGGCGCTCGGCGAGCATCCGCAGATGGGCTACGTGCTGGGCCTGCAGGAGGGGATCGTCGTCGCGATGGCTGACGGCTATGCGAGGGCTTCCAACCGGCTCGCCGCGTGCAACGTGCACGTGGCGCCGGGTCTGGGGAATGCGATGGGCTCGCTGTTCAACGCCAAGTGGTACGGCTCACCGATGCTGATCACGGCCGGACAGCAGGAGCAGGGGCACGGTCTCATGGAACCGCTGCTCTACGATCCATTGGTCCCGATCGCGCAGCCGATGGTCAAGTGGGCGATCGAGGTGACGCGCGTGCAGGACCTGCCGCGCATCGTGCACCGGGCAGCGAAAGTCGCCACGACACCGCCGACCGGCCCTGTGTTCATCAGCCTGCCTGGCGATATCCTCGACGCCGAAGCCGCGCTCGACCTGGCTGTGCCATCGCGCGTGGATGCAGCGAGCCGGCCATCCGATCGCGCGCTCGAACGCCTCGCCAAACGCCTGCTCGAGGCGCGCGCCCCGGCCCTGATCGCTGGGCACGAGCTGTGTACTTACGATGCGCTGGCCGAGGCGGGCGAGCTCGCCGAGCTGCTCGGTGCCCCGGTCTATCAGCAGACGGTGCCTTATTCTGCGCAATATCTTTCAGAGCACCGCGCTTTCCTCGGCGCGCTCACGCGCAACCAGCAGCAAGTCCGCGCCGCGCTCGAGCCCTACGACGTGCTGCTCTTTCTGGGCGCAGACGTGCTGCGCATGTCGGTGTTCCACCGCGTGGATCCGATGCCCGACGGTGTCTCGGTGCTTCAGATCGCGGAACGCGATTGGGAGCTCGCCAAGAACTACCCGGCCGAGATCGCGCTCAAGGCGAACGTCAAGGAGACGCTGCGCGCGCTGCTGCCCGTCATCCGGACGCTGCGCAGTCCGGAGCGCGCCGCGCAAGCGGCACGCCGGCTCGCCGATATCGAGAAGCAGAACTGGACGGCGAAACGGCAGCGTCTCGCTCAGGAGGTGCAGTCTGCCGCGATCACGAAGCCCATGGATCCGCGCGTGGCGATGATGCGCATCGCGGAGACGCTGCCCGCGGATGCCGTCGTGGTGGACGAGGGCGTGACCGCTACGTACTCGCTGCCGAGCTTCCTCCCGATTCGCGATGCGCATTGCTATTACGGTCTGGCGAGCGGAGGAATCGGCTTTGCCATGTCGGGTGCCATCGGCATCAGCCTGGCCCTGCCGCAGCGTCCCGTAATTGCGATCGTCGGCGACGGCAGCGCGATGTACAGCATCCAGGCCCTGTGGACGGCCGCCAATCTCAAGCGACCGATAACCTACGTGATCGCCAACAACCGCAGCTACCGGATACTGAAGGAGCGGCTGAAGGCGCGCCAGAACGACGCGCCGTTCATCGGCATGGACATGCGCGAGCCGGAGATCGACTTCGTGGGGCTCGCGCGATCGCTGGGCGTGCCCGCGCTGCGCATCACCGACCCCGCCGACCTGGCGTCCGCGTTGCGAGCCGGCATCGAAAGCGGCGGGCCGAATCTGCTCGACGTCAGCGTCGCAGACGGATTCGGCGGCTAAGTCAGATCAAACATCTAAGAAAATGCCTCGCGGATGCGGGGCATTTTGCTTCTAAGCCCGCCCGGCAGCGACCGCAGACAACGCGTCTATTCAAAGCCTGTACACACCGCGATCTTCGGGCGCTCCTGCTGCATCGATGAGCGCCCCGTACAGTGCCCGCGCGAAGCGGCGCATGCCTTTGCGGTCGGTCGTGTAGCCGATCACGTCTCGGCCGTCGAGCAGTCGCGCGAGATGGCCGTCGAGCGATTCTCGACCCGGCGCAGGCTCCGACGCCCAGCGCGCGATGCAGGCCTGCTCGCCAATCAGGATGCATCGGCCTGGACGCAGGCGCTGCAGCTCGTCGAGCTCCCAGGCGATATTTTCGGTGAGTTGAGAGATGTCGACGATCGACACCGCAGTCGCCGACGCGAGGGCACTGACGGCCTGCTGCCATGCGCTTGACGCCACGCGCAGCACGACGAGCCGCGGCGCGAACGTCTCGCGCCCGCGCCGCGCCACCTCCGCGACCACAGCGTGCACCTGCCATGCGTCGGTAATGGTGTCCCTCTGCGCGCTCTCCGCTTTTCGCAGCGCCTCGGCCGATGAGCTCGCGAGCACGACGAAGCCAAACAGGGGAAAGAGCGCCAGCACCACGACGAAGACGACCATCAGGCCGACGAAACAAAAGGCCGCCGCCGTGCCGAGGATGGCGAACGCACCGGGTAGCGTCGGGCCGAAATAGTGCACCGGCACCTTTCCCTCCATCAACATCGAGTAGATCTTCGCATAGATGCTCACCGTGCCGTCGGTGAGGAGATGGCGCCAGTTCGGCCACGCCACGGCCAGCTGGATCGCGGCGACGATCCAAATACCGCTGATCGCATACTGGATGCCGGCCATGATGCCCTTGCCCGTGGCGACCGCGACCTTCGCGAGATGCCCGCCGACGCCGAACACGAACCGGGAAGAGGTGTCCACGCCGACCGGCGCGATGGCCGCGTCGTCGAGCGTAACGAGCCGCCACGACGAACCGATCGTGTTGGCTACCGCGAAGGTGACCACCTGCATCGAGCCGCGGTAGCCGAAGCGGCGCAGGAAGAGCACGGGGCTGCGCGTGCCGCGGACGAGGCGGCGGCCGTAGCGGATGCCGATGATCGCGATCGTCAGGGAGGCGACGAAAGCGAGCTCGACCGCGGGCAAGGGCACCTCCGGGGGAACGACCTGCTCGTGCTGCCAGCGGCCGACGATGTCGCCGAGCGTGATAAATCCCGCCGGGATCGCGACGATCGTGGCGAGCAGCCCAATGGCTACGAGCGGTGCGCCGAGCAGCCACGCGCTCAGCCGCGCGAGCTGGTGGCGTGTCTGACGCCCTGGACGATCGAACACAATCCGTATCGGCATGGTCTCGATCGCGGTGGTTCATCGTTCCGCGCGGACCCACAGCGCTTGTGGTCCACGGAAGGAGATGTTCGAGTGGAACGAGAGCCGTTGCTCGCCGATCAGCCGCAGGCGGGGAAAACGCTGCGCCAGGATCTCCACCGCAATCTGCGTTTCGAGTTTACCGAGCGCCGCACCGAGGCAGTAGTGAATCCCCTTGCCGAAGGCGAGCGTCTTCGCCGCGTTCGCGCGCTGCAGATCGAACTTCTCCGGCTCTGCGAAGACGGAAGCATCGCGCCCGGCTGCGGCGAGCCAGAGGAACAGCTTTGCCCCTTCGGGTAAGTCGACACCGCCCAGAGTGACCGCCCGCTTCGTCACGCGCCGCCAGACCGGCACGGACGGATCATAGCGCAGCGTCTCCAGGACAGCGCCAGGGATCAACCCGGGGTCGGAGACGATGAGATCCCAGCGCGCGGGATCTTCGAGGAGTCGGCGCACGACGTTCCCGATCAGGTAGTTGGTCGTCTCGTGGCCGGCGAACGTGAGCGAGTAGAGGATGGAGCCGATCTCGTCGTGAGTCAGCCCCTCGGGATTCTCGTCGTGGATCTCCAGCAGAGCGCTCGCGAAATCGTCCCCGCGCGCGCCGGCTTTCTTCGCCACGAGATCGCGCAGGTAGCTGCGGTAGGCCGCCATGTTCCTGGCGTGGTCGACCTGCTCCTCCGGCGTCGGCCGTCCCCAGGCAAGCGCAGCGCGGTGGCCGCACCATTGCTTGAGCTGCGCCCAGTCGCTTTCCGGGATGCCGACGAAACTGAAGATGACCGTCGCGGGCAGGGGGAAGGTCAGCGTCGAGACGAGATCGAACGGCGCATCCGGATCGACTGCATCCAGCAGCTGCTTCACCGTGCGTCGTATCTGCGGCTCCATTCCCGCAACCCGCCGGGGAGTGAACGCGCGGGCGGTCGGCGAGCGCAGTCGCGCGTGGGCGGGAGGATCCAGGCTGACCATGGATGGCTGCGGCTTGTGCCCGCCCGCAAGAAGGATCTGCGCGGCCTCCGGCACAAGCCGTGCAAGCGGGAGCTGCGCCGTCGCAGCCGAGTACGCTTCCGGGTCGAGGAACACCGCTTCGATGTCGGCGTAGCGGGTGACGACGTAATAGTCGATCGACGGTGCGTAGAACACCGGTACATCTCGCGGAAGCGAGCCGAGCACGGCAAACGGGTCGGCGAGAAAAGCGGGAGAAAGCGGGTCGAATCCCGCCTGAACGGGGCACTGCGCGTGCTTTTCACTGGTCACGGTGCTTCGGTTGCTTTAGAACCTACTCATCATCGTTCACGTGTGCGAGAGGAACACATTGTTTCTGCTGGCGGTACTCAGGTCAACACTGTGGGTATCTCAGCTTGGCAATTGAAAGGCCCATCGGAGCGGGATGAATCGAAGGCTTCGTTGCGCTTGCCGATGTTCAGGCGTAGGCTCCAGGCATGGTCCGGAAAGCACCCAGCTCCCGCGTGACGTCGACACGCCATTCGTCCGGCGCGCGGCGCGCGCTGCCCTTTTTGCTCGCAGCGGGCGTCATGACAGCCGCCGCCTTGGCTGACTCGACCGTTTCGCTCGCCTGCGTCGAGGACATCCGGGGCGAGGCCGTCACCATCGATCAGACAGCCGGTGCCGCGCTGCCCGGCGACACGATATCGATGAATCGACTGGGCGGCGGCTGGTTCCGCGCCGTTGAGATCGTCAAGGAAGGCGGAAGCAGCGACGAGACCTACGTGACGCTCGCGCTCGACGGCCAGGAAATGATCACCACCTCGTTCGCGGTCCTCAAGAATCCGTGGATGCAGCTCAGCACGCCGTACCTCGTGGCCAATGTCCGTACCGAGGGAAAGAGGCACACGATGACCATCTGGTACTCCCCGGAGTTGAGATTCATGTACCTGGTGTCGCTATACGTCGACGTGCAGGAGCAGGGTGTCGAGAGCGTTCGCATGCAGGCGGTCATGAACAAGGCGATTCATATCGCACCGCTCCCCGGCATGCCGACCGCACCCGTCGCAAACGCCGCTTTGCCGGCCTTCAAATAGCCAATTCCGGCATCTAGTTAAATCAAGCCTCACGCGGCCGCCCCCCAGGTGCGGACGGCGTGGACGCGCCTCCAGGCCTTATAGTTTTCCGGCGCGGTGCCGTATTTGTGCCATCCGCCGGACCTTGGTGCAACAAAAACCGGCCACCTGGGTCAAAATGGCTTCGCGTCGGTGCAAGGCCGGCGTCCAGACCGCAAAGGGCGAATCATGACAAGTCGCGCTGGAGCACAAATGAAACGGAAGCTGCTGTGGTTGATCTTCGTCGTGTCGACCGCCGTCTTCGGCGCAACGCCCGACGCGGGACCGTATCCGCCGCAGCTGAAATCATCGCCGCAGCAGGCGCAGGCGGCACACCTTGCGGCCGAACTCCTGACCCGTTACCACTACAAGGCGATACCGCTCAACAACGCGTTGTCGGAGAGGATATTCGATCAATATCTGAAAGCGCTCGACCCCGAGAGAATCTTCTTCGTTCAAGCCGATATCGACCAGCTTTCCGCAGATCGAGCCAGGCTGGGCGAGGCCATGCTCAAGGAAGATCTCACTGTGCCGTTCGGCATCTTCAACCTCTTTGAGAGGCGTGCGACCGAGCGCTTCGGGTTCGCCCGCACACTGCTCAAGAGCGGGTTTGATTTTCAGCAGAACGAGAGCTACCAATACGCTCGGGAGAAGGAGGCCTGGCCGAAGACAGAAGCGGACATGCGCGAGCTCTGGCGCAAGCGGGTCAAGAGCGACTGGCTGCGCCTCAAGCTTGCCGGGAAGGACGACAAGAGCATCGTCGAGATACTGGATAAGCGCTACGACAATTTCTTGAAGGCCATCGGCCGGGTCAAGAGCGCAGACGCCTTTCAGACTTTCATGAACGCTTACACCACCGCCATCGATCCCCACACCAGCTACATGGCGCCTCGGGCAGCGGAGGAATTCGACATCTCGATGAGGCTCTCGCTGGTGGGGATCGGTGCGGTGCTCGAGGACCTGGACGGCTATACGACCATACGCGAGCTGGTGCCTGGGGGGCCTGCGGGCTTGTCCGGCCAACTGAAAGCGGGGGACCGCATCGTCGGCGTCGCGCAAGGCGAAAACGGCGCCATGACCGATGTCATGGGCTTGCGTCTCGACGACACCGTTGCGCTGATTCGCGGGGCGCTCGACACCGTGGTGGTGCTCGAAATCCTCCCGGCAGAGGCAGGGCCCGACAGCAAACACAAGCTGGTCACGCTCGTCCGCAAAACGATCAGTCTGGAGAAGCAGGCCGCGAAAGCGTCTGTCCACAGCATCGTGGATGGCAAGGTTACTCGCCGCGTCGGTGTGATTGCCCTTCCGATGTTCTACGAGGATGTCGCAGCCAGGCAAAAAGGCGCCAGGGATTACAGGAGCGCGACGCGCGACGTGGCCCGGCTCCTGGGTGAGCTGAAAAAAGAAAAAGTGGACGCCGTATTGATCGACTTGCGCAACAACGGCGGCGGTTCGTTGACAGAAGCGATCGAGCTCACGGGCCTGTTCATCGACAAGGGGCCAGTGGTGCAGCAGCGCAACGCGCGGGGTGAGATCTCGGTGGAGAGCGATACGCAGGGCGGTGTCGCATGGGATGGGCCGCTGGGCGTTCTGATCAACCGGGGTTCGGCATCGGCATCGGAGATTTTTGCCGCCGCCATTCAGGATTATGGACGTGGTCTGATCATCGGCGAGCCGAGTTTTGGCAAGGGCACGGTGCAGGCGATGATCGATCTCGATCGGGTCGCCAAGAACGACAAGCCGCAATTCGGCGAGCTGAAAATGACCATTGCGCAGTTTTTCCGCATCAACGGGGGGACCACACAACTGCGAGGTGTGACACCAGACATCCTCTTCCCGTCTGCGATCGATTCCGAGACCTTCGGCGAGGCGAGCTTCGACAACGCCCTGCCATGGGCGCAGATCAAAGCAGCCAACTATCTGCCGGCCGGCGACCTCAAAGGCGTCTTGCCGATGCTTCTCACGCTGCACGACTCGCGCGCGAAGAAAGACAAAGCCTTCCAGTGCCTGCAGGAAGACATCGCCGAATCCAGGCTTCAGCGCAAGAAAGGGCTGATCTCATTGAACGAAGGGGAGCGCCGGAAAGAGCGTGTGGCCGAAGAGAATCGCCTCACGTCCTGCGAGACGCGCAAGGAGCCCGGCACGGAGTACGCCTCCGAGAGAGGCACTGCGCTTCGGGACGATGGCCTGCAGCCTGGCGAGCGCAATCTCACCAGTGAGCTGGCGGCCGAAAAGGCGAAGAAGAGCAGCAAGGACGTCCTGCTCGACGAGGCCGTCAACATCCTCGGCGACGAAGTCGAGGTCATGAAAACGGGCAGCGGTCTCACAGCCAACATCCAGCGGGGTCCTGTTCTGCAGCTGGAGTAGAAGCGCGAGTGGTTGACCTTCTGGGCGCATCCCGTTGCCCTGACGTATGATTGAGGCCGGCACTCGAGGTGTCGGCCGAAGATCTTCCCTTCGGGTTGCGCCTCCGCCGCAATCGACAAGGGGAGATCGCAGGCAATGCACCACGCCTTATGCAGGGCGCTGCGCGCGCTCATCGCCGCATATCTGACCCTCCTCGCCGCCGGTGCTGTTGCCGCAGACCCGTCGGGTGGAACGCTGAAGGCGATCAAGGAACGGGGTGCCGTCCTCATCGGTTACTTGAGCGACGCGTACCCCATGTCGTTTCTCGGTGAGGATGGTCAGCCCGCCGGCTATTCGATCGACATCTGCCGGGTCATCGCTGAGGATGCGGCCAAAGCCGCGGGCCTCGATCAGGTCGCGGTGCGATACGTCCCTCTGACGCTCGATGGGCGCTTCGACGCGGTGGCGCGCGGAACGGTGGACATCGAGTGCGGCACGTCGACCATCACGCTCTCGCGAATGCGCAAAGTCGACTTCACGAACCTCACCTTCCTGGACGGAGGGAGCCTGCTGGTCAGGAAGGGTTCCGCCATCGGCGGGATACCGGCGCTCGTGGACGAAGCTGTGGCAGTGATCCCGGGCACGACCACGCAGAAGTCCCTGCGGGAAGCACTGGAGAGAAGCTACGTCAACGCCAAGGTCGTGGAGGTCAAGGATCACGCCGAAGGCATGGCGGCGCTCGAGGCCGGTAAGGTCACCGCCTATGCCTCGGATCGCGTGCTGCTCGTCGGCCTGCTTTTGAAAGCGAAGAATCCCGAGAACTTCGCCATCGCCGCGGAGCAGTTTTCCTACGAGCCGTACGGGTTCGCGGTTCGACGCAACGATGCGGATTTCAGGCTGGTGGCAAACACGGCGATCGCGCGGCTCTGCCGCTCAGGGGATGTGTTCAAGATCCTCGACCGTTGGTTCGGCACCCTTGGCAAGCCCGGCCCCGGCTTTGTCACGATGTTTCTGATCAACGCCACGCCAGAGTAGATCCTCAATTCCGCGGCAGCGGCTCCCATTGCACCGGCTGCACGCGGTGATAGGTGACCGGCTCCGCGGAAAGCCACATCACCAGCCGCAGGCCGTCGGTCCAATATGGATCGCCCGTGTAGTTGACCCGAGGTTTGTCCGGCAGCGACGGGCCCACGCCTTTGGCAAAGGCGAAGCGCGCCAGGCTCTGCGAATAGAACATGTCCTGCAGGAGGTACCAGCGCGCCTCATCTACTTCGGGATCGATCTTGTGCGTTGTGATGGTCTTGGTCGTGAACCGCACGCCGATGTCGTGGCTGATCTGCGCCACCCACACCGTCGTCCCGTCCGTCGTCACGGGCGCCTGCCACAGGCGCATGTGATTGCGCAGGTTCACGTTGCTGCGCGCTTTCTGCACAGCGATATCCTGGTGCCTGCTGAAGACATACAGCGGTGAGACCGGCCCGTACCGGTAGCGGCTGCCGAAGACGGAGGAATCGATCGTGCGCCATACCGAGCCGGTGGTGACGGCCTCGGTGACGTGCCACCCTTGACGCGCGAGCGCCGGGAACAGGATCGTGCGCTCGCCCACGAACACCACGTTGAGCGGATCGCCAGGCGTCTTCTTGTCACCGCCCAGTACACAGCAGGGAAGGGCTTCCACCCAGTTCCGGAAGGCCCAGTCGTCCAGATCCTTCATCTCTTCGGGCTTGTAGATGGCCTTGTCCTGCAGCGGCAGGTAGTCGGCATTCAAGCCGGGAATGGGGGCAAGGAATGAAAAGCGCCGCACCTGGGCGCCGCCGCTGCCGATCAGCTCGACGTTGACGTACTTGACTCCCTTGTCGAGATTGGTGAGGACGAAACCCGAGACGGTCTCGCCCGGAGCGACGCGCGCAGGCAGGTGCAGCTTGAGCAAATGTTCGTCGATGCGCTCGTTCGTTTCCCCCGAGAGCCAGCCATGCGCCTGCCACGCAGCCTCCATCGGCGAGAAGTACTCGCGGTCGATGACGATCGGCGGAATCACGAAGCCGATCGCCTCCCGATTTTCCACCTTCAGCCAGACCGGCTGGATACCGTCGCCAGCCAAGTCCACCCCCAGCGCGCCGCGAGCTTCTTCCTCGCTCAACGCAGCAACGCTGACTGTCACTTTGCCGTCTGTGCTCGACTTTGCGCGCTGCTCGAACCCGACCTCGTCCAGCGGCCGCGGATGGAAGCTCGCGCATCCTGCGGTCAGGATCGACCACGCAACAATCAAAACCGGGAGCCAGCGGCCAGCCGGAGCGCGCTGCAACCCTCTTTCGCGGGCCTCGATGAGCGTGAAGGTGGACATTGGATTTCCGGCGATCGTCGTTGTCTTAAGGGATTCTTAATCATCCAGCCATAGGCTGGGCAGCGAGACTACTTGAACTCTATGCGAACCGCCATATCTCAGCGACAGCAGACGCTCAACTTATTGGAGAGCCTTATGTTGCGTAATTGCTTAGTTGCTTCGGCCTTGGCGGCCGTCGTGCTGTCGTTTGGAGCGGGTGCCTACGCGGCAGAGCCGACGCTACACGAGGTGTACCAGGCGGCGGAAGCCGGCAACTATCGGCAGGCCCAGTCCATGATGGACCAGGTGTTGCGGGATCATCCCAACAGCGCCAAGGCGCATTTTGTCGAGGCCCAGCTGCTGGCGAAGCAAGGTCAGCTCGCGAGCGCCCGCTCCGAGCTTTCCATCGCGCAGCGCCTGGAGCCGGGACTTCCCTTCGCAAGCCCCCGAGCGGTTCAGGAGCTCGAAGGTTATCTGAGCGGATCGCCGGGGTTGGGTCAGCCGGCACGGCATGCTCTTTCGTCACCGGCGGGTTCAGGCTTTCCGTGGGGCTCGCTGCTGATTGGGGCGGGGCTCATCGCGCTGATCGTATTCGCCGTGAGGCGGCTGCGTCAGCGCCCTGGCTACACACCTCAACCGGCGGGCGCGACGGCCTATGGCAGAGCTGCGCCTGGACAGAGTTACTCGGGCGGCGCGATGGCCCCGACGGCACCCGCAGGTGGCTTGGGCTCCGGAATCCTGGGCGGGCTGGCTACCGGTGCTGCGGTCGGGGCTGGGGTTGTGGCCGGTGAAGCGCTGATGCATCGTGTTTTCGACGGGCACCACTCGGAAGCCCCGCTCGCCGACAGCCAGGCCGGGCTTCTCGACGAGTCTCGCCCGCAAGACGACATGGGCGGTGATGACTTCGGCGTTTCCGACGCTTCGTCGTGGGATGACGGCGGCGGGGGAAGCGACTGGACCTGAATCGGCTCTGGCGAGGTGATGGCCGCACCGCTCAATTTGGATTGAGCGGCGCGGCCTGTCGATCCAGCCCAGCGTTTGCTATTGGCTCTGCTGGCTCTTCAGCGCTTCCATCTTCTTTTCCAGCTCGGCCTTTAGAGCCTCCATATTGAAGCTCGCGCCCTTCTGCATCGGCGGGAACTCGAGGAACGTCTGGGCCGCCTTGCCGATCTCCTGCTGCACGAATACGAAGCGCCAGAACTCGTAGGCAAACCAGTTGTAGTAGGCAATGGACCCGTTGTCCTTGCCGTTATACATGCCGGTCCGCTCGAACGGGTCGAGACGCAGATTCACCAGAATCGGCCAGTCCACTTTCACCGTGGCGCCTAACCAGCCGTTGGGCTGATC
Organism: Burkholderiales bacterium; assembly: GCA_035499005.1. GTDB lineage: Bacteria > Pseudomonadota > Gammaproteobacteria > Burkholderiales > SHXO01 > SHXO01. Next base: position 19,402 of record DATJZQ010000091.1, read on the forward strand.
GGTGAAGCGGTACTTGAAGTCATTGATGCGGACTGCGCTCAGCGTTGCCTCAGTGAAATAGAAGATCTCGTGGCGCTTGGAGGGGCCCTTCCCCGTAATGAGCGCTGTCTGGTCATAGCCGTCGAGGTGCACCTTGTAGCTGGTGCCCCCGAGCTCCTTGCCCTTCTTGAGCTCTTCGACGATGTTCGGGTTGCCGGCTGCTGCGACAAACGTCGGGAACCAGTCGAGCCCGGAGATGATGCCATTCTCGACCTTGCCCGCGGGTACATGACCTGGCCAGCGGACGATGCAGGGCACGCGGAAGCCACCCTCGAGCGCCGTTCCCTTGCCACCCGCAAACGGGGTCTGGCCGCCGTCCGGCCATGTGAAGTTTTCTGCGCCGTTGTCGGTGCTGAACGCGATGATGGTGTTGTTCTCGAGGCCATTGTCCTTCAGGTACTTCATGACCGTGCCGACGATGTCGTCGAGCTGCGCCATGCCCGCTTCCTGGATCGACCAGCTGTTTTCCGGCGTGCGCATGCTCTCGTACTTATCCGACAGATGCGTGATGACGTGCATCCGAGTCGGGTTCAACCATAGGAAAAATGGCTTGCCATCCGCTCTCGACTTGTCGACGAACTTGAGCGCGTTGGCCAGGATTTCATCGTCTACGGTCTTCATCCGGTCCGGGCACATCGGACCCGCGTCCTCGATCTTCTGCCTGCCAATCTTGCCCCAACGCGGCTGCTCGGTCGGGTCGTCCACGTCGGTGGCCCAGCTGTGCACCATGTTTCGTGGCCCCACCTTCTCCTTGAGCGCTGGCGGGTAGTTGCGATGACAGGGATCCTCCATGGCGTCGAGGTGATAGAGATAACCGAAGAATTCGTCGAAGCCATGCACCGTCGGCAGGAACTTATTCAGATCGCCCAGATGGTTCTTGCCAAATTGTCCCGTGGCATACCCCATCGATTTGAGCGCCGTGGCGATGGTCGGGGCTTCAGCCGGCATACCGAGCGTGGAGCCTGCCTGCCCGACTGTCGTCAAGCCAGTGCGGATCGGGATCTCGCCGGTGATGAAGTTCGCGCGGCCCGCAGTGCAGCTTGCCTCCGCGTAGTAGTCGGTGAACATCATGCCCTGGCGCGCCAACTGG
>DATJZQ010000092.1:0-13759 GCA_035499005.1 Burkholderiales bacterium
TCGCGTTCCGCCCCCGGTGGGCGGAGCCACTCCTCACACCAGGTCTTGACCCGATCGCCCGAGCTGCGCAAGTGCGGGTCGGCGAGCGCCACGGCGATACGCGGCAGGTCGAACGCCTCACGCATCGCTGCATCCCAGCGCTGCTCATCGAGCAGCTGCTCGATGTCCGTGAGATAGCTCGCGAACATGCGCGAGCTGGAAGGGGCCGACGGCGCGCGACGCGCGGCGATCGCGGGCGGTACGCGTCGCGCACCCTCCTGTGAAGATTCATCGTGCATGCATCGAATCCCACCAAGCTCTGGGCTTGTGAAGTCTCACGCAGCCTTGACGGGGGCTGTCGCTCCCGCATCGACCGTCGCTGTGCCCTCGATTGGCGCCGCCGTGGCAGCTGCCGGGGCTTCTGGCCCTGCCGCCACCGGCGGCACCGAAATGGTGCGTGGCGGCGTCGCGCGCCGCCGCTGCGGCGCAGATGGTGCTCGCCGCGCCTGCGCTGGTTGTGCAGCGCGAGCCGGCGCGGGAATGCTTGGCGCTGATCGCAGCGGGACCGACCGACGGCCTCGAGCGCGCGCGGCCGTCAGGCGCGCCTTGCGCGCGGCCGTCAGGCGCGCCTTGCGCACGGCCGTCAGGCGCGCCTTGCGCACGGCGGTCAGGCGCGCCTTGCGCACGGTCACCGCCGGCGCGCGCTTAGTCGCCGTCGGGGCCGATTTAGGGGTGAGCGCCCGCGTCACGCGTCGCTTGACGCGAGTCAGCGTGCGTTTGGCGCGCTTGCGCGCTCGAGCTGCAGTCGCCGCGGTCGCCGGCGCTTCCGGGGCGCGGCCCTTGTGTGCACGGCGTGCGCGCTTCCAGGCCTTGCGTGCGGCAGCGGCGTGCTTGCGCGCGCGCTTCGCCTCGCGCTTGGCCTCCTTCAGCCGCTTGCGCGTGCGCTTCAGCTCCTCCTTGGCAATGCGCACGCGCTGCTTGGCGACATCCGCCTGCAGTCGCACCCGCTCGAAGGATGGCGCGGGAGTGCTCAATTCGCTGCCTGTCTTCTTCATCGCTGGGCTCGCGAGCCAAAGAGAAGCAGTCTCACACAAGGAGTAATGGGTTTCCAGCCCGGGTACTTATCCACAGATTTTGTGCATAAGTATGTGGACAGAGCGCAGCAAGCGCCAAGAAACGCCAAGCCCTGGCAAGGGCTTGCGTCAGCGTGAGCGCGTTTTCGCCAGCGAACGGCGTGCGGCGCACGCGCGCGCTCAGCCGCCGCCGCCGCCGAACATCGTCGCCGTGACGCGATTGCGGCCGGAGTGCTTGCTGCGATAGAGCGCGGCGTCGGCAATCTTCAAGAGTCGTTGCGCCAGATGTCGCTCGCCGGCAGGCACGCGATCGAGCCCGCACAGGCCGAAGCTCGCGGTCACCGCGAGGCTGCTGCCTTCGACGGTGAAGTGCGGCTGCGCGATCGCTGCGCGCAGCTTGCGCGCGACGGCGAGCCCCTGCTCATAGCCGGTTTCGGGCAACACGATGGCGAACTCCTCGCCGCCGATGCGTGCCACCCAGTCGATTCCGCGCCGCAGGCCGCGCCGCAGCCGCGCGGCGAACTGACGCAGGATCTGATCGCCGCCCGCGTGACCGAGCGAATCGTTGATGCTCTTGAACAGATCGATATCACAGAGAATCAGCGACAGCGGGCGCCCGTAGCGCGCGGCGCGCTCCATCTCGCGTGGGAAATGCTTGCCGAAGAAGCGCCGGCTGGCCACACGCGTCAGGTCATCCGTGGCCGACAGCTTGCGGTTCTCGGCGAGCGTGACGCGCAGCACCGCCTCGAGCTCGGAGATGCGTCGTGCGCTTGCGAGGCGCGCGTCGAGCTCGCGCTCCGAGGCTCGCCGTCCCACGCACTCATCGGCGCCGGCGAGCAGCCCCGCTTCGCGCTCCGCGGCCTCATCGAGCTCGGCGACATAGAGAATGAACGGCCCCGCATCGACGTCGGCCAGGCGCAGCTTGCGCACCACCTCGAGCGAGTCCGTCACCACCACCGCAGGATGCTCGTTGGCGAGGCGACGCAGTCCGTCGTGCTCATCGGCCGCCGACTCGACGTCGAGCATGTCGGCGCTGATGCGCTGCTCGCACTGCGCACGCATTACCGGATCGTGAAAGATGAGCAGCGCCTTCGGCGGCGCGACGACGCGCCGCATGACGGCGATGGTGGCGGTCGTCTCTTCATGCGTCGCCGGCGAGCGCTTGGCACGACGCTCGAGGATGCGTTGTATGACGGTCGTCTGTCCGCCGGATGGCATTGCGCCCCCGCTTCAGCTACCGCAATTGCTGCGCAGATTACCGACACCCGGGGAAAAAAGCGCGGTCGGCCGGAGTGCGGCGGTGGCGGCGTAGTCGCGCGCGCCCCCGCTGCGGCCCCACGAGGCTATCATGGCCGCATGGAGCCACCGGTCATCACGCGTCATCGCCGACCGTTTCTGGCGCCGCTGTGGGGCATCCTTCTCGCTGCGCTTGCGATCGGGGCGGTAGCCTTCGCGCTGTATCGCAGCGCGACAACGACGCTGGTGTTCCTGGTGCAGCCTGTGGAGAAGGATCCCGGCACGATCGCCGATGCGCCGGTATCACCCGAGGGCGAAGAGCGCGCGCAGCGTCTGGCGCACATGTTTGGTGATAGCGGCGGGGCAGGGCGCGTGGACGCAGTGTACGTGAGTGACGACCGACGGGCGCTGCAGACCGGGGCGCCGCTGATCGAGCGGCTGCACGGGGCACCCGTGGTGTTCAGGGCTGCCGACGCCGGCGCGGCCGCGGCTCGCGCAGTGCGCGAGCATCGCGGTGGCGCGGTGCTCATGATCGTCACTGGCCCGGCGCTCGCCGAGGTAGCGCACGAGCTTGCGGATGCGCAGCTGCCGGCCGCCGCGCGGGATGACCCGGATCTCATCTGTGTGGTGAGCATTCCTACCTTCGGCCGCGCCCACCTCGTGCGCTTCAGGTACTGAGCGCTGCAGTGATCAGGTAACCCGCTCCCGATGCCCGCCGGCGCTCAGGGCGACGGCGCGCTGCACGAACTGCTCGTGTTGCCCGATGCGGAAGTCGGCGAGCACCGCCGCGCGGATATAGCGAGCCTGGTCAATAAGGTAAGTGGCACGGCGCACCCCGAAACCGAGGGGCCCGAGCACGTCGTACATGCGCACCACGGATTTGTCGACGTCCGAGAGCAGCATGAAGGGCAGTTGATACTTCTCGCGAAAGGCGCGATGTCTTTCCGGCCGTTGCGGACTGACACCGGCCATGGTCAGTCCGGCCTGCTGGATGTCCGCATGCAGATCGCGGAAGGAACAGGCCTCCCGGGTGCAGCCGGGAGTGAAGTCGGCAGGGTAAAAATACAGTATCAGCGGGCCGTGGCGCAGGAGCGTGCTGAGCGAGACGTTTTGTTCATCCTGGTCAGGCAGCGTGAATTCCGGCGCCCGTGCGCCCATAGCCAACATGCTGCGTCTCCGCTCCTGCCGGGGCTGTCGATCCGGTAGGGCCAAGATCATAGCCGCATCGCGGACGAAGCGTTAAACTTGATTTGGCCGGCCTGATCGCGATGCTAGAATCGCGCGCCGCGGCCGGGGTCCCCGCGAAATCACGTATCTTGATGGGCGACTGTTTGCTCGCGGCTCGTGACAAGCGGGATTGCGCGGGGTGGCCATCGGTGGGGCGGTAGCTCAGCTGGGAGAGCGTCGCGTTCGCAATGCGAAGGTCGAGGGTTCGATCCCCTTCCGCTCCACATCTCGCACTTGCACCGGTGTTCGGCCGTCGTAAGTGGCGCAGTGCGCTGCGCGCAACTCTCGACTGCTGCGGTCGGGACGTTCCCGCAACTCCTGGCTGTTGGATCGAGAGCCTCTTATGAGCCAGCTCCAACTGGCAACCCTGCGAGTCGAGAGTATCGAGGACCTTCGTCGCGCACTCGATGGGGCGGACACGAGGAGCATTCCGCTCGGTTCCCGCGTACCAAAAGGCAGCATTGTGAATGCCGCGGCCGGGGACGTGCTGCTCACTGCCGGCCAGTGGTCCGCCGATATCCGCACCCGAGGCAGCGTCACTGCGCAACGCATTTCACTTGGCGTAAAGCTCGATTCGCAGTCGACACACTTCAGCTTTCGCTCGGGCAGGGAAGTGTTTCCGGGCGATGTGTACGTGCTGGCGCGGGGGGATGACGTCGATCACCGGGTGAGCGGCTCCATACGCTATGCGTTCGTGTCGCTGCGCCCCGAGCTGCTGCTGAGTCACGCCGCGGAGGACGCGTGGCGGGAGAGCACGGGATTCTGGGAGAAGCGCCGCTGGTTTTGTGCGTCGCCGCCGATCAGGCGACTGATCGCCCGATCGATTCAGACGCTCGTCATGGAGGTCTTGAGATCGGACGTGCCGGTGATGGGCCCGGCGCTGCGCCAGCTGCAGGTCGAACTCATAGAGCCATTTCTCTGGGGGTTCATGTTCGACGAAAGCCGTCGCCGCGAGCGGCACACGCTATCGGGCACAGCGATCGTGCGCAGCGTCGAGGATTGGGTTGATGGGCACTCGCCCGAGACGATTCAACTGGCCGACCTGTGTCGAGCGCTGCGGCTGTCGCGACGGACGTTGCAACGAGCGTTCACCGAGGTGCTGGGGATGGGCCCGGCGCGCTACCTGACGCTCAAGAGACTCACGGCCGCGAGAGCGGAACTGCGACAAAGCGATCCGGCGGCGGCGACCGTCACGGACATCGCACTGCGGTATGGGTTCTGGGAGCTCGGGCGCTTCGCCAGGGACTACCGACGCACGTTTGGCGAAAGCCCCTCGGAGACGCTCAGCAAGGGAACGCGGCAGACCTTCTGAAGGCCAATGACGCCACCATGGAGGCTTATGGCCACGTCAATGCCTAAGCTGAATCGGGCGCCGGCCGAGTCACTTCGCAAACAGATTCTGCTGTGGCGCAAATTGCATAGCTGACTCTCCTTGTCGCGCCTAGCCTCTGTACGGAGGGATTCAGGATGGCCAGGGATGGCCCTTTCCTCCGTCTCTTCCTGTCCGTGCGCTGCGAGTACGTGCTAGACGATGAGGTCCCGGTAGGCGTGCCACGTCGCATATCCGAGGAGCGGCGCCACCACCACCATTCCGACCAGCAGCGTGAGAAAACCGACGGCGGTCAGTCCGACGATCAGCAGCGCCCACACGATCATCGCCGGCAGATTCGCGAACGTTGCGCGAAGACTCGCGCGGATCGCATCCGCGGCGCCGGCGTGCCGGTCGATGATGAGCGGCACGGCGACGACGGATACGGCAAACACGACGGCTGCGAGCACTCCACCGACCGCGATGTAGCCGAGGAGTTGCGAGGGACTAAGCAGGCTCGATCCGCCCCACAGCGCGACGGCGAGACTCGGGACTGATGCACTCAACACCGACTCGAGGAGCATCGCGGACAGCACGAACCACAGGACCGCGATCAGCGCGAGCACGCCGCCGAAGTGCATGAGGCCCTCGGGATTACGCGTGATGGCCTGCAGCGAGTCATCGAAGCTCAGTGACTCGCGCGCCTCGCGCCGTCGTGCGAGCTCGCACAGGCCGGTGGTCATGACCGGACCGACCAGCAGATATCCGGTGACGGCGGCCGCTGTCAGGTACATGTGTGTGCTGCCGAGCATCAGCAGCACGGCACCGAGAATAGCGATCAATGCCCCGTGGGCGAGGCCCGACGAGCCGATCTTCACCACATCGTCCCATCCGCGATTGAGCCATTCGAGTGCCTGAAGCGCCGGTAGGTGGCGAACTTCGACGTGGAGATTGGGACCACCGACACTCACGGACGCGGTCATGGACGCCTCCTTACCCGTATTCACGGGTATGCGCCTGTATCTTTTGTTCGCAGATAGTACGCCTGCCCGCGTCCACAGTGATAACGGCCGCGGCGGCCCGCGGGGTGCGTTCCGCGATTCGATCTGCGGCTACTTGATCGTGTAGCCCTTGCCTTCCATGCAGGCGGAGAATGCCTTGTTATATGAAGCCTTCTGTTGGGCCACGGACATTTGTGCCTGCTGCTCGGCTTGCGTCTGTGCGTCGCGTCTGGCCTGCCGGCGGGAGGCACCACCGGCCATCGCTCCCGCAGCCGCTCCAGCCGCCGCTCCGGTACCCGCATCGCCGGCAATGGCCCCGATGATGGCGCCGCCCGCGGCACCGCGGGCCGCGCCACCCGCGCGCGCTCCCTGCGTGGCGGCGTCCGCCTGGTTCGCGGCGGTCTGCTGATCGGGCGCGTGCGGCTTGATGTTCATGGGGTCGATGCCCGTCTGCGTCTTGGCCCACCCGAAGCAGTACGTCTCATCGTTCGCCTGCTGCTGCGCGGTCTGATTTTTCGCGGGAAAAGCATAGAGTCCGAGGCTTGACGACAAGGAGCCCGACGACGCGGCTGCGGGCGCGGCGGGCTGTGCGGGCGCGGCGGGCTGTGCGGGCGCTGCGTGTGCCGGGGCAGCAGTAGGCGCTGATGCCCCTGGCTGCTGGGCATAAGAGCCGGAGCTTGCGAGCAACGCCAGCGCGGCCAGCGTTAGGTAGCGAGACGACTGCGCGTATGGCATGACAAATCCCCCGTTGGCCTCGAGCGCTCTCACATCATCATATCCTGTAGACAACCGCGGCATACGTAGATCCGCGTACCTCGCCGCTGGACCGGGAGGCCGGTAGACTTGCCCCGCCGCGCCCCCGTAGCTCAGTGGATAGAGCGACCGCCTCCTAAGCGGTAGGTCGTCGGTTCAACTCCGGCCGGGGGCGCCAGAGCCTCATCTCACCCGGTATCAACAGCGCTCAGCAATGCTCATAGAGTCCTATGAAAATAGGTATTTCGTGACATTTTAGATGCTCAGAGACGCTCAGGCCGTATCGGGCCAAAAAAACGGGTACGGTGTTCAAAACGGGTACAATAACGGGTACGGAAACACGCGACGGGTACGATTTGGCTGCAACCGATTTTCTGACCGAAGTGCGCATTCGCCGCGCGAGACCCAAGGAGCGCCCCTACAAGCTGCGCGATGGCGGGGGCCTCTACCTCCTGATCACCCCGACTGATGCGAAGCGGTGGCGGCTTCGTTACGCGATCGGCGGTCGCGAGTCGATGCTTAGCCTGGGCACGTATCCGGCAACTTCGCTCAACGCGGCGCGGGCGAAGCGTACGGAGCTGCGCGCGGCGCTGGAGGCCGGTAAGGATCCGGCTGCCGAGCGTCGCGCCGCGCGCAACAGCGCCAACAGCTTCGAAACGATTGCGCGCGAATGGCTAGGCAAGCAACCGTTCACGCCCAAGACACTGAAGAAAGCGGTCTGGACCTTCGAGGATCTCCTGTTTCCACACATCGGATCACGGCCCGTCTCGGCGTTGACCCCGCCAGAGCTACTCGAGGTTTTTCGCCGGCTCGAGCGGCGCGGCAAGCATGAAACCGCACACCGGACCAAGCAGCGCGTCGGCCAGGTGCTACGGTACGCGATCGCGACAGGACGCGCGGAGCGTGATCCCACGGCGGATCTTCGCGGCGCACTGGCGCCCATCAAGGTCACTAATCGGGCAGCCGTTACCGATCCACGGGAAGTCGCGCAGCTTCTTCGCGCGCTTCACGGTTACCGCGGACACTACGTTGTGGAAGCAGCCCTTAAACTTGCGCCTCTGGTTTTCGTCCGACCTGGCGAGCTCCGCGCCGCAGAATGGTCCGAAATGAACCTAGACGCCGCTGAATGGCGCATCGCGGGACACCGCACAAAGATGCGGCGGCCACACCTCGTGCCCCTCGCACGGCAAGCCGTGGACATACTGCGCGAGATCGAGCCATTGACGGGGCGGGGCCGCTATGTCTTTCCCTCGCCGCGAAGTCTGCTCCGGCCGCTGAGTGACAACGCCATCACTGCAGCGCTCCGGCGCATTGGCTATACGGGCGAAGAGATGAGTTGGCACGGATTTCGTGCGATGGCTTCGACTTTGGTTAACGAGCTCGGCATTGCACCGGACATCATCGAGCTACAGCTGGCGCATCAGGAGCGGAACGAAGTGCGGGCTGCGTACAACAGAGCGCAACGGCTCGATGAGCGCCGCAGAATGATGCAGGCATGGGCGGACTACCTCGACGGTTTGCGCTCTGGCGCAAACGTGGTGCCGTTTCGTCGTCCCGCCTAGCACTTTGACTTCCGCTCTCGGCCCAAATTCGGTCGTCCAGCCTGTCAAAATGTCGGCGGCCCGGAAGCCGTCGTTCGCAGCACCGCAGCTAAGTGTTGCAGCGCGAGGACCGATTTATGCGATGGCCCGGTGGGGTCAAGAAGGAGGAAGGATCTCGGTCGAATGATTGCCACGTAGCGAAGGAGATGCCTTATGAACACAACTGCAACTACCGACGATGACGTGAAGGCGATCAGGAGCCTAGGCGAGGAGTTTTTCGAGGGGGTAGCAGCTGGGGATCTGGACAGACGTATGGCGACGATGGCCCCCGGCACAATCATCATGCCTCCCGACCGCCCTTCAATCGTCGGCAAAGACAAAATCCATCAAGTGTCCCACGATTACGCCGCGGCTTATGACGAACAATGCAGCTTGGTTTACGATGAAATTGAGACCGCCGGGAATTGGGGATTCGTTCGAGCGACTGTCACCGGCACTCGGACATCCAAGTCAGGTGGCAGGATTGAAAAGGTGCATTTGCAGAACCTTTGGATCGTCAAGAGGCAGCCTGATGGCCAGTGGAGGTTCTGGCGCATCATGTTCAACAGCATTCCCTCCAGCTGTGCGACGTAACTTGAGTCTGGCGGACTTGCGGCTGCAGAGCCTGTAGAGTGCGTAATTGACCCTCCTGAAGCAGCCGGTCGCCAAGGTCGGAATAGGGTCAGGACCTGACGTGCTACCATTTTAGTATGGCCTCGGGCCTGAGTCGGCGGTTAGTCCGGCTCCGCCTTACTCTCGGAGAGTTTCGCGTTTAGAGCGCCCGCTTTGTTCAAGCGACTTGTGTATCGAGGCGGCACAGTGCGATCGGCCGAAGCCTTCCGTCGGTAGAGTTCCTGATCGGCAGCGCTGAGGAGCCTTTCCGGCGTCGATCCGTCGCGCGGATAGACCGCAACACCGATGCTAGCGGAAATCGGCGGCTGCTCGGCATCCGCCGCCAAGTGCCCGGCGATGCGCTCGGCCAGAAGCCGGGCGCCGTCCTCCGAGGTCTCCGGAAGCAGCACCGCGAACTCATCGCCGCCGAAGCGCGCCGCCGTGTCTGTGACACGGCACGAGGCTTTGAGGCAGTCGCCGACGCGGAGCAGCGCACGGTTGCCGACCACGTGTCCCAGCTGGTCGTTGATCTGCTTTAGACCATTCACGTCGAGCAACACCAAGGCGAATTCCCGGCCGGCACGCTGCGAGCGCCGGATCTCCCCGTTCAGGCTTCCCATGAGGAAACGATAGTTGGCGAGCCCCGTCAGCTCATCCCGCGCCGCCTGCTGGCGCGAGTGCTCCTCGGTCTGGCGCCGCTCCCACACCACCGCTGCGACGGCGAGTATTGTCACGGCCTCCACTGCGAGATACGTCTGCAGCAGCAGCAGCGATTCGTTGGGCCCGTGCGCGGCGAAGGGTCCCAGGCCATGCACGGTGCCGGTGACCGCGATGAAGGACAGTAACAGCACGCAGGTGACGGCGCCCCGGCGCCCGAGGCGAAATGCCGCCCAGAACAGGAACGGCGTGCACAGAAATTCGACCGGCAGTTGCTCGATCCCGGCTTCCGGGATCAGTCCATCGAAAACGGTCAGCGCGACCAGCGACAGGCCCAGGGCGAGTGCCAGACCTTCCAGGAACAGTCCCTTGTTCCACTGCAGCCGCGGTGCCGTGCTCCATAGGATGAGCGCCGGCGCCACCACCAGAGCGCCTGCCGAGTGACCCAGCCATATGGTCAGCCAGACGTGCACATTGCCCGGGCCGCGTGCGAAGCCGGCGAGCGTCGGGCCCGTCAGCCCGATGGTCGCGCTCGCCATGGTGCTGAGGATGGCTGCGAGCAGGGTAAACTTGACGATGTCGCGCGGCCGCATGAAGAAGAGGCGCCCGTTCGCGAAGCGTTCGACCAGCACCGCCCCCAGAAGTCCTTCGAGCGTGTTGCCGGCGCCGATGCACAGCGACGCCACGACCGAGCCGTGCGTGGTGAGGTTGGCGACGAACGCCGCGACGAGAATCGCGGGCCACACATCAAGCCCCAGTACGAGCAGCGCCGCGAGCGAAATGCCGGCGGGCGGCCAGATCGCGGGCGCACCCGGGTGCACGTACGCGAACTCGAACCCCAGCTTCGCCGCGACGAAATAGCAGCCGGCGAGCGCCGCAAGCCTTGGCGGATAGCGGTGGGTGGCCAAATATAGGAGGGCACGGGCCGGCAGCGACCGCTCCTCAGCAGGCCGCGGACCTGCCTCTTCCGTTGAGGTAAGTGTCCGGTTCAAGCACCGTTAGAATAAGTAATGTGCCGCTCCGGGCCAACGGGCCATCTGATGACACGCGTCACAAAAATGGCCTCCGCGTGCCTGCTCGCCGGCGCTCGCCGGAGGAGACCCAGGCGGCGTAGTGCCGGCGGCGCGATTCACGAGTTTTTTTCGTGGCACCGGCTGCCGCTTGTGGCTTGAATTCCGAACGCATCCTAGCCGCCGTTTGTCTCTTCCCCTTGGGTTTACCTTGCGCAGGGCAGGCGACTCCCTGCGGAAGGGCATCACGACGACGCTCTCGGTAGCTCCATGAGGGCGAGCCGCGGAGGGACCGAGCAATTGGTGAGCAGCGTAGCAACACCCGTTGCACTGGCAGCTACAGCAGCAAGGCTCCACGGAATTAACTCGCTTCCCGGAAGCGGTCGTCGGCCACAGGCCGCTCAGGGTCAATATGGACTCATTGGCTCGCGGCTGTGGTGACACCGGCTCGGATCGGCCAGGACCAGTCAACGACCCGCAGGCTCTCACTTCACCGCAAAGCGGTCACTCGGCCAAGTTCATCTTGCGCAAGAACTCCTTGTAGCGCGGGTCACTTTCAAGGTTCCTAACCATCGGATCATCCTTGATGTACCAAAGACCCATGTCGTGTGTCTGATAGGCCCTCTCCAGGTTGCTTAAGGCCCGATCCACGTCACCGCGAAACGCATACACTCGGGCAAGATCTGAGGCGAAGTACGAGCCGGTCTTCAAGCATTGCCTCAAGTGCTGCGTCAGCATCGGACCTTCGGTTTAGTGCGGTATTGCCGTTCCCCCAATTTCCCAGACACCGAGTTAATGTTTTTGAGCCGTTTGTGACGCTGCCCCATCATCGCATCGGAGACCAGCTCCGTGCTCATGTGCCTTGATCTTCCGGGCAATCGGCTCGAGGCATTGAAGGGTGATCGCAAAGGTCAGTTCAGCATCCGCGTGAACGTCCAGTGGCGAATTTGCTTTGAATGGCCCAAGGGGGCCGAGGGCCCGGTAAACGTCGAAATGGTCGACTACCACTAGAGGAGCTTATGGCACGTCCTGCAATTCACCCGGGTGAGCATCTCGCCGAGCAGCTCGAGGCGCTGGGAATGAGCGCTGCGTCGCTGGCGCGCCAGCTGAAAGTGCCGACCAACCGGATCACCCATATTCTCAACGGCCAGCGTGCGATCACCGGAGACACGGCGCTGCGGCTGGGGCATTTCTTTGGTACGAGCGCAGAGTTCTGGCTGAACCTGCAGAAGATCTACGAGCTACGCATCGCCGAGCGCGAGGTCGGTGCGGACATTCGGACCCTCCCGCGTCTGCGAGATTGGGTTGCCTAGACGCATACCACCCAGTCTGAATTTCGACGGGTACGCCGGCGGGTACGGGTGAATTTTCGGCCGCAAGATTCCCGTGCACAGTCAAGTCGTTACCGCAAAGTGTTCAACTCCGGCCGGGGCGCTCCGATCCTCTTCTCACCTCGTGTCAATGGCGCTCATCGATACTCACAAAGTCCTGTGAAAATAGATATTTCACACCGTGCGCACGCGTGTATTGCAATCTCCTGAAATTTCCATAAGCTTGAAACTATGAAATCGAAGGAAGTGATCGAAGCATTGAGCGCGCTGGCCTCGGAGTCGCGCCTCGCGGTTTTTCGATTGCTGGTGAGGCGGGGACCTGAGGGATACACCCCCTCGGAGCTGACCGCGCGCCTTGATCTGCCTGCGCCGACGCTGTCCTTTCACCTCAAAGGGTTGCTGCATGCAGGTCTCGTGGTCAGCCGCCGCGAGGCACGCAATCTCTTCTACAGCCCGAGCTTCGAGCGCATGAACGCGCTCGTCAGCTTCCTCACCGAGAATTGTTGCAGCCTCGGCGACAAGGCTTGCGGCACAAGCTGCGAGCCTCAGTCCGTTGCGGCTCAATCAAGGAAACGGGCATGAAACGCCTCCATGTGCACGTATCAGTCAAAGATCTCGATGCGTCGGTGCGCTTCTATTCTCGGCTCTTTGCCGTGGATCCGACCGTCCGCAAGCCCGATTACGCGAAATGGATGCTCGAAGATCCTCGGGTGAATTTCGCAATCAGCCGCCGTGACGGCCGGCCGGGTGTGCAGCACTTAGGGATCCAGGTCGAGGATCGCGCCGAGCTCGCGGAAGTCTACGAGCGCCTTCGTCGTGCGGAGGGGCCCGTGATCGAGGAGGGCGAGACGAGGTGCTGTTATGCGCACAGCGAGAAGAGCTGGATCGACGTTCCGCAGGGCGTCCAGTGGGAGACGTTCCTCACCACGGGGGACAGCACTCTCTATGGAACGGATGAGATTCGGCCGAAAGCGGAGAAGGCGGCGGCCAGTGCTTGCTGCGCCGCCGGCCGCTGCGATTCAGGCCCGGGATAGCCATGGAGGCGGGACGTGTCCAAGGTGGCGGCTGCCTCCGCAGAGGATCTGATTGCCATCCGAGCGCTGCTCGAGCGCTCTGGACTGCCAACGAGCGATCTCGAATCGGCGCGACCCGAGTTCGCGCTCATCCGAGAAGGTGGCCGCGTAGTCGCGGCGGGTGCGCTGCAGCGGTTCGGCTCCTCAGCGCTTCTTCGATCGGTCGTCGTTGATTCGGATCGCCGCGGTAGTGGTCTGGGGAGGGCCATCGTCGGTGAGCTTGAGCGCCTGGCGCGCACGGCCCAGATAAACCGGTTAGTGCTGCTCACGCAGACCGCGGTGGAGTTCTTTGCGCGCGAAGGTTACCGAGTCATCGAGCGCAGCAGCGCTCCAGAGGACATGCAAGGGAGCGAAGAGTTTCGCTCGCTCTGCCCAAGCTCTGCGACCTGCATGGAGAAGAGCCTGATGGGGCTCGACTTTTAGGAAGGTCGCAATGACCGAGCGCCCTTACAACGTCTTGTTTCTATGCACGGGAAACTCCGCCCGCAGCATCATCGCCGAGGCCCTGATTAATCAGTGGGGACGGGACAAGTTCCGTGGGTTCAGCGCCGGCAGCCATCCGAAGGGCGCCGTGCACCCAATCGCGCTGCAGCTGCTGAAGAAAATGAACCTCCCTACTGAAGGGTTGCGGAGCAAGAGCTGGGACGAGTTCGCTGCACAGGGCGCACCCGCCTTGGATTTTGTTTTCACGGTTTGTGACAGCGCGGCAGGCGAGGCGTGTCCCTATTGGCCAGGGCAGCCCATGACTGCGCATTGGGGCGTAGCGGATCCCGCCGCCGTGGAAGGGTCGGAGACAGAGAAATGGGTGGCTTTCCGGGATACGTTCCGAATGCTCGACAACCGCATCAAGATCTTCACCAGCCTGCCGCTCGCCTCATTCGACCGGATGAAGCTGCAGGAGCGCCTCGACGCAATCGG
>DATJZQ010000093.1:0-2579 GCA_035499005.1 Burkholderiales bacterium
GCGCCTCCACTTCCCGTTCGCGGCTGCCCATCGTCAGGATCTTGCCGTTGAACAGGACCGAGTCGGGTCGCGTGGCCCAGCCGGCCAGCGCTGCCGTGCCGGCGCCGAGCCCGGCGACGAGGAACGAACGACGGCTGAGACATCGTTTCACGACTTGTTCTGCCGCACTGCGCCGCACGATGGTGCGGGCATCGGGCGCCTCGCTAGTATGCCGGAAGCCGCTGGCAGGGTTCCTCGGCGGCATGAGTTCCACCGCACAGCCGGCCGCCGGCAACTGTGAAACGAAGCAAAGATTCAGCTACCGGACCGGCCTATAAATTCCTGCATGAGGCTACCCCTCTCAACGTGGCTAACGGTTGTGGCGGGAGTAGTATCACTCGTGCTGGCGCTGCTGACGGCTGGTCGGGCACGTCGCCGGCCG
This sequence comes from Burkholderiales bacterium, assembly GCA_035499005.1. GTDB lineage: Bacteria > Pseudomonadota > Gammaproteobacteria > Burkholderiales > SHXO01 > SHXO01. The sequence goes on from DATJZQ010000093.1 coordinate 422, forward strand.
TAGCGCGCCGCGGTGCTCGCGCAGGCGCACGGATCACAGCCCCGCACCCGGGATCCTGGCCAAGCCGGCAGGTAGCCCCGCACAAGGACCGCGATGGGAAGCATGATCCTGCTTGATCTTGTAGGCGGTGTTGCGCTGCTCCTGTGGGGGCTGCACATGGTGCACACCGGAATCGTGCGCGCCTTCGGCTCCGACCTGCGGCGCATTCTCGGCGTAGCGCTGCGCAATCGCGTCCTGGCGTTTAGCGCTGGACTTCTGGTCACTGCCCTCCTGCAAAGCAGTACGGCCACGGGGCTGATGACGGCCTCTTTCGTCACCGGCGGTACGGTCGATCTGGTCCCGGCGCTCGCGATCATGCTCGGTGCGAACGTCGGAACCACGCTGATCGTGCAGGTCCTGTCGTTCAACGTTTCGGCCGCGGCACCGGTCCTGTTCCTGGTTGGCCTCATCGCCTTCAAGCGTGGCGGACAGACACGCGCACGCGATCTCGGGCGCGTGGCCATCGGGATAGGCCTGATGGTGCTGTCACTGCACATCCTGCTCGACACGCTGGCGCCCGCGGAGAATGCGCCGGCCGTGCGGATACTGCTGGGCTCGATCACCGCCGAGCCGCTCCTGTGCCTGCTGATGGCGGCGGCGCTTTCCTGGGCCGCGCATTCGAGCGTCGCGGTCGTGCTGCTGGTCATGTCCCTCGCCTACTCGAATTTCATCGGCCCGGTCGCGGCGCTGGCCTTCATTCTCGGCGCCAACCTGGGCAGCGCGATCAACCCCGTGATCGAAGGCAGCCGCAACGACAATCCCGCGAGCCGCCGTCTGCCGCTCGGCAACCTGCTCAACCGCCTGGTCGGCTGCCTGTTGGTGCTGCCCTTCCTGCAGCCGCTCGCGGCCGCCCTCACTCAGCTCGAGCCCAATCCCTCGCGCATGGCAGCCGATTTTCACACCGCGTTCAATGTAGTCCTGGCGCTCGTTTTCATTCTGCCGCTGAACGGCCTTGCGGCGCTGCTGACGCAGCTGCTGCCCGATCGAGCGAAGGCTGACGACCCTTCTTTGCCGCTGTACCTGGATGACACCGCACTGGCAACACCATCCGTAGCACTGGCTTGCGCGGCACGCGAAACTCTGCATATCGGCGACCTCATCGAGACCATGCTACGTCAGACGATGAGCGCCCTGATGACCGATGACCGCAGGCTGGTCGCGGACATCTGCCGTATGGACGATGCGGTGGATCGGCTCGATGAGGCGGTCAAGCTGTACCTCACCAAGCTCACCCGTGAGAGCCTCAACCAGCGGGATGGTTCCCGAGCCATGGAGATCATCTCGTTCTCAATCAATCTCGAGCACGTCGGCGACATCATCGACAAGAACCTGATGGAAGCGGCCTCGAAGAAGGCCAAGCGAAAGATCGTATTTTCCAAAGAGGGGGCGGCGGAGTTGGCCGCCTTCCATCAGGAGGTCTGCGACAACCTCAAGCTGGCATTCAGTGTCTTCATGTCCGGTGATCTCACCACCGCGCGCCAGTTGCTGACGGAGAAGGCGACGCTGCGCGCGGCCGAGTTCACGGCGGCAGAAAACCATCTCGCCCGCCTGCGGGAGGGCCGGCCAGAGAGCATGGAATCCAGTTCGCTGCACCTGGACATCCTGCGCGACCTTAAGCGTATCCACTCGCATATCTGCTCCGTTGCTTATCCGGTGCTCGAGCGCGCCGGTGAGTTGCAACCCAGTCGATTGAAGGAACTCGATCCTGAGTCCGCCGCTCTCGCCGACACAAGCGGTTCACCGAGCGGCGTCAACCCCTAAGAGCTGGCGGCAGCCGCGGCGCAGGCGGGGCTGGCGGCGCTTCATCCCGTTACGCGTCACGGCCGGTCACTCGCCGGCGCAGCCGTAGCGATGCCGCGCGGCATCCTCAGCTACCCGTCTGCGGACTTCCCGCAGCTTACTGGACATCCGCTCCACTCCCCCGTATATTCTGTACCGTATATCCGTGGACGGATATTGTGGTAGATGTGAAGAGAAGGGTCGCAAATCCCCTGGCGCTCGCGGTGCTGGTGCTCCTTTATGAGCGCGGCATGCACCCGTACGAGATGGCTGCCACGCTGCGTGAGCGGCGCAAGGAGGACAGCATCAAGCTCCGCTACGGCTCGCTCTACACGGTCAT
>DATJZQ010000094.1:0-29325 GCA_035499005.1 Burkholderiales bacterium
CATCCCGAAGTCGGCATAGTGCTTCGCACCCTTGTCGAGGATGATGGGTACCGACGCGAAGGTGATCACGTTGTTGATCACGGTCGGCTTGCCGAACAAGCCCTCGATCGCGGGCAGCGGCGGTTTGAACCGGACCATGCCGCGCTTGCCCTCCAGGCTCTCGAGCATGGCGGTTTCCTCGCCGCAGATGTAGGCCCCGGCGCCACGGCGCAGCTCGAGGTGGAACGAATGGCCGCTTCGCAGAATATCTTCACCCAGGCAGCCGGCGCCCTCAGCGGCTGCGATAGCGGCCCGGAAGGTGCGCTCGGCGTCGGGGTACTCCGAGCGCAGGTAGACGTAACCCCGCTTCGCGCCGACCGCCAGCGCGCTGATGGTCATGCCCTCGATCAGCACGAAGGGGTCGCCCTCCATGATCATACGGTCGGAAAACGTGCCCGAGTCGCCTTCGTCGGCATTGCACACCACGTACTTGATCTCGCCGGGCGCATTCAGCACGGTGCGCCATTTGATGCCGGCGGGAAAGGCGGCACCCCCGCGCCCGCGCAGCCCCGACTGCACGACCGCCTCGACGATCTGCGCGCCGCTCATCGCTAGAGCGTTGCGCAGGCCGCGCCAGCCACCATGGGCTTCGTAGTCGGTGACACTCCGGGGGTCGATAACGCCGACGCGCGAGAAGGTAAGCCGTTCCTGCCGCTTGAGATACGGGATTTCATCGGTGAGCCCGAGGTGAAGCGCGTGAGCGCTGCCGCTCAAGAAGCCAGCGGTGAATAGGCCGGCAACGTCATCGGGCGTGACCGGACCGTATGCGATGCGCCCTGCGGGCGTCTCCACTTCGACCAGCGGCTCCAGCCAGACCAGCCCCCGGGAACCGTTACGAACGAGCTGTACTTCGTCGCCGCGCGCTGCGGCTGTACGCTGAATGGCTTGCGCAACCTCTTCAGCGCCGACAGCGAGCGCGGCGGCATCGCGCGGAACGTAAACGGTTGCGTTCAATCGGCTCGCTCCAAGGCCGCGACCAGCCGGTCGAAGCGCTCGGGTGTCACGCGGCCGTAGAGGCGGCCATCGAGCATCATGGTCGGGCTGCAGGCGCAGCCGCCTAGGCAATACACGGGCTCCAGCGTGAAAGCGCCGTCGGGGCGGGTCTGATGAAAATCGACGCCGAGACGCGCACGCACGTGCCTGGCCAGTGCTTCACTGCCGACGGATTGGCAGGCTTCGGCCTGGCAGAGACGAATCACATGCCGCCCGCCTGGCTCCATGCGGAAATCGTGATAGAAGCTGATGACCCCATGCACGTCGGCGCGGGACAAGTTGAGCGCATGCGCAACCGCTGCAACGGCCTCGCGGGGAATGTAGCCCAGACGATCCTGAATGGCGTGCAGAACCGGCAGCAAGGGCCCCTCGCACCCGCGATGAGCCTCGATGCTTTCGGCGATTGCGCCGTGATCGCGATCAACGGCGCCGCCGGCTCCGCTGGACGATGTACCGCTCATTGCGAACGAACTCTCCTGTAACTTTTTGCCGCGGCCCTGCGATGAGTAGGGCTACTCGGCAGGGCTGAAAGAACCGGATGCCTGGACTCGAATACAAGCGCGCGCAGTGCGAAAAAAGCAACATCGATTCCCGCAGCCCATGGTACACCCGCGCTCGACCGGCAGTGCGCGAACGCGCGGCGGCGCAGCTGATCAGGTGCGCAGCGTCAACTCTGCCGCCACGCCGCGCGCCTCGAGCTCGACCTCGGCGTCGACGATAGGCGGACGCGCGTTGTGGAGTCTCACCCCTCGGCTTGCCGCGCCACCCAGGGGCGTGAGCATTGTGGTCCATATCTGTGGGACGTCCGCCACCAGATAGAGATCGACATGAGTGGCGTCGCTCCACTCGAGCTCGAGCTCGGCGAGCCGCCCACCGATGACCCCGAACACGAATCCCAGCTTCGTTTTCATGCCGGCCGGAGACACGTCTCCAGCGGCGATGATGCTGCCGCGTGGATCGATGTCCGCCGTACCCGAAACGCAGAAAGTGCGTGCGCTTCGGCCCGCCGGTGCGACGTAACTGAAGGCGTGGATCGAGGCCTCTCCGGGCGGGTTCGTACCGGGCGCGACGTTGGTACGGCACACGGCGCTATAGTTGCCTCGGACCAGATCCCATTTGCGCAACTGCTCGATATACGGAGCGTTGAACGCGCGGAAAGCGTCGAACGTCATCTGCTGCGGTACGCGCAGCTCCATACCGCACAGCGCTTGCATCGGCAAGCCCAGCGTCCTCAGGTAATTTTCGATGAAGGTGTAGCCCGCCGCGAGCGGCAGCCAAGGATTCAATAAGGCGTGGACGACTTCATGGCCTTCGTCGGGCAGCACACCCGCGCAGAACACCTGTCCCGCCGGGAGGAAGCGGTAGTGTCCCGCCTCGACGGCCAGCAGTGCCGGCGGATTGCTGCGCTGAGCGTGAGCGCTGCGCAGCAGGACCGGTGCGGCAGCCATGACCCCCATCTGTCGCAGGAAACGCCGCCGTGCGGCGGCGGTCACGATAGATGACGCGGTCATCCGTGTATCAAGCGTCACGCGTCCTCGCCAGCAGACTGTTGGCTTCCCCCAGCGGCGGATACCGCAGCTCCGAGGCGCTGCCGCGGAAGCTCTCGTCGATCGGCACGACCGCAGCGGGCAGGGCGTCGGTTCCCGCCACGACGCTCCGGCGAAACAGCGCGCGTGCGGCGAACTGGGGATCACGCATCGCTTCTTCCACTGTGCGCACGACGTTGCAGCACACGTCCTTTCCCTCGAAGCAGGCCAGCCATTCGGCGGCGCTGCGCCGCGCGATGATCTGCGCCACGGCGGCGCGCGTGGCGCGCGGATCTTTGCGGTCTTCGCGTAGTTCTGCGGGGAGCTCGATCACCGCGCAGAAGTTGGCCCAGAACCGATCCTCGAGAGGTGCCGCGGCAAGATACTGCCCATCGGCCGTGCGGTAGATCTGATAGCGAGGGCTGCCGCCGGACAACAATTCGCCACCAGGTTGGGGCCATTTTCCGCAGGCGACCCCGTTACCGATGCCCCAGTACAGGAAGGGAAACAACCCGTCTGTCATGGAGATATCCAGCTTGCACCCGCGCCCGCTCTGGTCGCGGGCGCGCAATGCCAGCAGGATGTTCATTACGGCGGGATAGGCGCCGCCGGCGATATCGGCCACCAGCGCATTCGGAACGACCGGAGAACCGTCGGCCGCGGCCGCGATGGACAGCATTCCCGCATCGGCCTGGTAGTTGAGATCATGAGCCGCAACCTGCGCCTTGGGTCCGTCTTGCCCGTAGCCGGTGATGGCGCAGTACACGAGGCCTGGATTGAGTGCCGACAGGGCCTCGTAGCCGAGGCCGAGGCGATCCATGACCCCAGGGCGAAACTGCTCGACCAGCACATCCGCCGACTCCAGCAGCGGCCGCAGGCGCGAGAGTGCGTCCGGCGCTTTGAGGTCGACGGCGATGCTGCGCTTGCCGCGGTTGAGCACGGCGAAGGAGACGCTCGTGTCGGCGAAACGCGGCTGATAAGTCCGCAGCTCCTCGCCGTTTGGACGCTCGATCTTGATCACTTCCGCGCCGGCCTCCGCCAGCAGAAGGGTCGCCATCGGCCCGGGAAGCAGCGTGCTGAAGTCGAGAACGCGAAGCCCGGCGAGGGGTTGCATGCGGTAAGCGGAAAGCCAAGGTGGGTCGAAGCCTGCATTCTACCGGGCCGGCCTCAAGTATTCGATCGGCGGGACGAAAGTGCATCGGAGGAGTTTCATCGGCCACCCCCTCCCAAGAGAACAGACAATGCTCCTAAAAGCCCGAAAAGAGTCGCGGAGCGCAGGCGTCGAGGCGATACCGGGCGGGCCTCCGCCCGAGATCACGCTGGAAGAGATCTGGAACGGCATCGCCCAGAATCAGTTCTTCCCGTACTTCCAACCCAAGGTCATTGTCCGCGGCATGCAGCTCGTCGGCGTCGAAGCGCTGATGCGCTGGAACCACAGCGAGCGCGGCCTGCTGCCGGCCGGCGTGTTTCTGCCGACGGTTGCCGACAACCATCTGTTCGACGACCTGACCGCGATCATGCTGGAAAAGGCCATCGGGCAGTGCCGCAAGTGGCGGCGTCACGGGCTCGAGGTGCAGATGTCGGTGAACCTCTCGCCCGATCTGTTGCTGAGTCCCGGGCTGGCGGACCGTATCGAAGCGAAGATCATCGAGCATGGCATCGAGCACGAGAGCCTCGTCATCGAAGTGCCGGAGGCGGCCATTGTGCACGACGTTCGCATCGCCCTCGATACCCTGCTGCAGCTGCGCGTGCGGGGATTCGGCCTCGCGATCGACGACTTCGGGACCGGGCAGTGCTCACGCGAGCAGCTCGAGCGCATCCCGGCCACCGAGCTCAAGATCGACGGCTCGATGCTTTCGGGCGCTGCCCATCATGCTCAGCGGCGCGCTGCGCTCAAGAAGGGCCTCGACATGGCGCGCGAGCTGAACCTGAAGGTGGTAGCCGAAGGGGTGGAGACGGAAGAAGAATGGGAGCTCGCCAACGAACTGGGCTGCGACATGGCCCAGGGCTATTTCATCGCGCGCCCGATGCCGGCGGAAGAGCTGGCGGGCTGGAAGCGGACCTGGAGCGCAGATCCCTTCGCCTGAGGCGATTGCCTCTGACGGTTGGCGCGCGAGCGCTGCATCACAGTCCCAAGACCCTCCGGGCCACCGCCGCGACCAAGCGGTTGAGCTGTTCGGCATCGTTCGCTGCCCCGAATACGTAGCGATCCGGACGCACCACCACTGCGGCACAGCCATGCTGCGCCATCCATGCCGGAAACAGCGTGTCGGCCTGTTCCACGAAGCGAATCTCGCCGTCCGCTGAGCGGTCGTATGGTTCATCGTGTTCCGACTGCGCGATCACGACGCGCTCTCCGCCGAGTCGTCGCCACAGCTCGCGCGATTCGGGGGTAAGCCAGGCTTGCGCGTGCACGGTAGCCGTGGCGATCAAAAAGCGGAACCGCAGCAGATCGTCGAGAAGAATCTCACCGCCGACCGCATCTCTTATTTTCGGCTGCACGAATAAGGCGCCCGACGCCCGCGCTCTCGGGTCACGGTCGATGATCCCGCCCGCAAGGTCTGGAACGTAGCGCTGGCGGATGGTCTCTGCCTCTCCGCGTTCCAGCTGGCCGCGCAGCACCTCGTCGCGGACGCGTGCCGCTTCGGCGTCGAGCTCGCCGATGATCAGGCCGAATTCCTTGGCCGTTGCCACCAGCTTGCGCACGTGCGGCTTGCGCTCTTCCTCATAGGTGTCAAGCAGCGCGTCGGGCGCCCCGTCTTGCAGGACCATCGTCAGCTTCCAAGCGAGGTTGGCCGCATCGCGAATACCGGCGCACATGCCCTGGCCGAGAAAGGGCGGCGTCTGATGGCACGCGTCGCCCATGAGAAAGACACGGCGGTGCCGCCAGCGCTGCGCGACGACGGCATGGAAGCGATACACGGCGGAGCGCCAGATCTCGAAACAGGATGGATCGGCGAAGCGCGCGATCTGCCGAATCACGTTCTCGTGCCGGCCGAACTCCTTCGGATCCTCTCCGGGCAGGAGCTTGATCTCCCAGCGGCGCAGGCTGCCGGGGCCGGGAATGAAGCTCGACGGCCGCGACGGCCAGCAGTACTGGATGCTGCGCGGCGGCAGGTCGACCGCTCCCCGGATCAGGGTGTCGACCACCATCCACCACTCGTCGAACCCAAGATCCTCCAGTGGAATGTCGAGCTGCTTGCGCACGAAGCTGTTGGCGCCGTCGCAGCCCAACAGCGCGCGCGTGTGCAGAACGCGCTCCTCGCCGCGCGCTGTGTCGCGAACCGTCAGCGCTACGCGTTCCTCATCCTGCACGAAGCTGACGCCGACATGACCGAGGAATACATCGGTCCCCGCTGCAGCCGCGCCCTCGCGCAGCAGGCGCTCGAGCTCGGGCTGCACGAATGTGATTGTGGGTGACCAGCCGAGCGGATAAGGCGGGGGCATCGGGTCGAATTTCTTGATGACGCTCCCGTCGACACCGAGGTAGTGCGTCCCTCGATGCGGTTCGGTGAACTCCGCAATGCGATGCGCCAGCCCGCAAGCCTGGAAAACGCGCATGGCCTCGTGGTCGAAGGTCAGCGCACGGGGCTTGTCGTAGATGCCCCGCTCGGCGTCGATCACTGCCATGCGCAAACCTCGTCGCGCCAGCAGGTTGGCCATGGTCGCACCCACCGGCCCGAAGCCGACGATCAAGGCATCGTAGGTCATCGGCGTCGTATCATATCGCACTGACCGCAATCGCCCCGAGCGCGGACACAGGATCTTTGCACGCCAATGAAGCGGCCTGATTATCGCCCCTTCGTTCCCGCCGCCGGGCAGTCGCGCATTGCCGGAGCGACTCCGCGCGCGCACACGCAAGCCCGGCTGCAAAACCCGCGCGCCAAGGAGCTGTTCGGCGGATGGGCTCAGCTCGCGAAAGCGCCGTTCACCGGCGTGACAACCGATGGCCGCGTCGTTCCCGAGCTGTTTTCCCTGCAGGCCACCGACGCTCCGACGTCGGAAATGATGGCCGCTGCAACTGCTTTGCTCGGCTCGGTTTCGCCGGCGCAGCGCGCGGCGATGAGCTTTCCCGTCGAATCCGATTTATGGCGCGGCTGGCAGAACACCGAGCTCTACGTGGAAGACTACGGGCTGCGGCTGGACGAGGCGAGCGAGCGCGTGCGAGACGCGGCCATGAATGTGCTGCGTGCAAGCCTGAGCGCTAAGGGCTATGAGACCTCGCGCGACGTGATGCGGCTCAATCAGTTTCTCGGTGATCTCGTGGGCGGCCCGGCCGTGCTTGGCGAATGGAGCTATACCTTCTGCCTGTTCGGTGAGCCGTCTATGAGCGGGCCGTGGGGCTGGCAGCTGTTCGGACACCATCTCACGCTGAGCTGCTTCGTGCTGGGGCGCCAAATGGTGCTCACGCCTGCCTTCCTGGGTGCCGAGCCGACCTACGCGGACGTCGGCCCGTTCGCGGGCATCGAACTGTTCGAGGACGAGGAGCGGGCCGGGCTCGCGCTCATGCGCTCGCTGTCGCCGGCGCAGCAGCGCCAGGCCATCGTCGCTCATTCGATGGTCGGCGGCGATCTGCCTCCGGGGCGCCGGCACTTCGCGGATAACCTCCACCTGGGCGGCGCGCATCAGGACAACCGCATCGTTCCATATGAGGGCCTGCAAGGCTCCGCGCTGTCCTCGCTGCAGCGCAGAGCGCTGCTCGATCTCATCGCGCTCTATATTGCGCCAGTCCCGGCCGGTCCCCAGGCGGCGCGTATGGAGGAGATCGAGCGGCACCTCGCAGATACGCACTTCTGCTGGATCGGCGGACATGACGAGGCGAGCGTGTTCTATTACCGGATCCAAAGCCCGGTGGTCATGATCGAGTTCGACCACCACATCGGTGTGTTCCTCACTAACGCAGAGCCTGCGAAATTCCACGTTCACACGATCGTGAGGACGCCGAACGGCAACGACTACGGGATCGACCTGCTGCGGCTGCATTACGCGCAGTCGCCGCATCACCGCTAGCGCACCGGCCCCCTCTGCCCTTGCGGGAGAGGGCGGGGGGTGAGGGTCCCTTGCGGGAGAGGGCGGGGGTGAGGGGTAGCGGCTTAAGGAGCAACGATGGATCTCGGAATCAAAGGCCGCAAAGCGATCGTCTGCGCCTCCTCGCAGGGCCTCGGCCTGGCCTGCGCCACGTCTCTGGCGCGCGAGGGCTGCGTCGTATTCATCAACGGCCGGGACGAATCGAGGCTCGCTAGAGCCGCACGCGAGATCGAGGGCAACACCGGTGCGCGAGCGACGGCGGTCGTGGCCGACATCAACACTGAGGCCGGGCGGGCGAAGCTGGTGGCTGCCTGTCCCGAAGCGGATATTCTCATCAACAACAACGCCGGGCCGACGCCGGGAGAGCTCAAGGCGTGGGATCACGCGATCTGGCTGGCGGCTCTCGAGGCCAATATGCTTGCGCCGATCCTGCTCATCCGTGCGCTGCTGCCGGGCATGCGTCAGCGCGGGTTCGGGCGCATCGTCAACATTACCTCCGCGATGGTGAAGTCACCGCGGGCGCAGATGGGGCTCTCGACCGCGGCGCGCGCCGGTCTCACCGCGCTCAGCAAGTCCCTCGTGCCGGAGGTGGCCAAAGACAACGTAACGATCAACAATCTGTTGCCCGAGCGCATCGACACCGGTCGTCAGCGCTTTATGGCGGAGCGCATGATGAAGATGGAGAACATCAGCTACGAGGAGGCGCGGAACCGCATCGTCGAAACGATCGCCGCGAAGCGCTTTGGACGGCCGGAAGAGTTCGGCGACGCCTGCGCTTTCCTGTGCAGCGCGCAGGCGGGCTTCATCTCCGGCCAGAACCTGCAGCTGGACGGCGGCTCGTATCGGGGCCTCATATGAACCGATAGCGCAAAGCCGGACGGGCAGGCGTATCGTTTGCGGTGTGTCGCTCGAGGACGGCAGACCTTGCCCAGGGGGAGGTGACGGGGGCCGGCTTCCGGAGCGAACGACCGAAATCAACCCCAACAGGGAGGAGACCTATGAATACCGATCGCCGCACGTTCCTGAAGGCGGGAGCGGCACTGCTGGCCAGCGGTGCTGCGGGAAGCGCATACAGCGAAGGATATCTGCGGAGCAACGCCGATGCGCTGCTGCAACGCGCCGCCGACACGGGTGACGTTCCTGGCGTCGTCGCTGTCGCCATCGACCGCAGCGGTGTGATCTACGAAGGGGGGTTTGGTCAACGCATCCTCGGCCAGTCGACCCGCATGTCGCCCGACACCGTAGTCTGGATCGCGTCCATGACCAAGGCGGTAACCGGTACCTGCGCGATGCAGCTGGTCGAGCAGGGCAAGGTGGATCTGGACAGCCCGGCAGCGCGCTGGGTGCCGCCTCTAGGCCGCGTACAGGTGCTGGACGGTTGGGACGCAGACGGCGAGCCGCGGCTGCGGGCTCCCAAGCGCCCCATCACCTTGCGCCATCTCCTGACCCACACGGCCGGATTTGCCTATGACCTGTGGAGCGAGGAGCTGATTCGCTACCAGAAGCTGAAAGACATTCCGGGGATCGGCAGCTGCAAGAACATCGCGTTGACCACGCCGCTGCTCTTCGACCCCGGCGAGCGCTGGGAATATGGAATCGGCATCGACTGGGCCGGGAAGATGGTCGAGGCCGTGAGCGGCAAGAGGCTAGGTCAATACATGCAGGAAAACATCCTTGATCCACTCGGGATGTCCAACACAGCCTTCAAGATCACGCCCGACATGCGCAGCAGGCTGGCGAAGATCCACGCGCATGGCGCCGACGGCAGCTACACCCCGATCGATTTCGAGCTGCCGCAGGAGCCCGAATTCGAGATGGGCGGCGGCGGCCTGTACTCGACCGCGGGTGATTACGCCAGATTCATGGGCCTCTTCCTGAATCGCGGCAGCGGCAACGGCAACCAGGTGCTGAAGCCGCAGACGGTGGAGCTCATGTCGCACAACGCCATGGGCAGCCTCAAAGTGACCATGCTCAGGACGGCGATGCCCAACCTGACCAACGACGCGGAGTTCTTCCCAGGCATGCCGAAGAACTGGGGCTTGACCTTCATGATCAACGAAGAAACCGCGCCGACCGGGCGCACGCCGGGCAGCCTCGCGTGGGCAGGATTGGCGAACACCTATTTCTGGGTCGACCAGAGCAAAGGCATCGGCGGGGTTTATCTGACGCAGGTTTTGCCCTTTGCGGACAGCAAGGCGCTGCCGCTGTTCTTCGCCTTCGAGAAAACGGTCTATCAATCGGCGGGCTAGCCGGGGCTCCGCGAGCGATTTCCACCTCTCTCTCCCGCGCGGCCGGGAGGGGGAGGTGCGCGAGGTTACGCTGCTCGAGGCCGCTCCGGCCCCATCAGGCCAGAGATCGAAGCAGCGGTCTGCTTGAGGAGCGGCAGCACCTCCTGCGTCAGCTTCTGGATCGGCCAGCGCGAGGCGTGTGTGCCGATGTTGAGAGCTGCAGCTACCCGCGCGCTGCTGTCCACGATGGGCGCTGCGATCGAGCGCAACCCCGTCTCCAGCTCCTGATCCACCAGCGCCCACCCCTGCTTGCGCACGAGATCGATCTCCCGCAGCAGTGCTGCCGGCTCGCTGATCGTCTTGGGTGTGTACTTGGGGAGAGGAGAGGCCTGCTCGAGCAGCCGCTTCACTTCTTCGGGAGCAAGTCCGGCCAGCAGCACCCGGCCCATCGATGTGGCGAAAGCGGGCAGCCGTGTGCCGATTCCCAGGTTGATGGACATGATGCGCGCCGCTGTCGGGACCCGGGCCACGTACACGATCTCGCTGCCGTCCAGCACCGCGATCGAGCACGACTCGTGCACGCGTTCCACAAGCTCGACCATGTAAGGTTGGCCGAGCTGCCAGAGGCTCCTCGAGTGCAGATAGGCGAAGCCCAGATTCAAGGCGCGCGGCTGCAGGCTGAAGCGCTTACCGTCAAAGCCGGCATAGCCCAGCTCCACCAGAGTGAGCAGAAGACGGCGCGCGGTGCCGCGCGACAAGCCTGTCTTCTTCGCCACGTCGCTCAAGGTCATCGACGGCGAACGGGCATCGAACGCTTCGATCACCGCCAGCCCCTTGGCCAGCGCGCGTACGAAATCGCTTCGCGCTTGCTGCGACGCAAATGGGCCGACCACGGGCGATTGCGCTACGGCCGCTGCGCTGCGGCGGGCCGTCGCGCCCGCGCGGGGACGGGCAGGTCTTGACAGAGAGTCGGGGCTCGGCATAATGAGTTCGTATCTCGGACGTCTGTCCGCATCGCGAACAAATTAGCATCAAACGGCCGGAGGAGCAAATGGGATTCACCACCGTGTTCGGCTCCCTCTCGAGGTACGAGAAGGGGACGATGGAGATCATCAACGACAACCCCAAGTACTACGTCTTTTCCAACGTGTTCGAGGTTGCGGCCAAGGCCAAGCCGTACGAAAAGGTGGCGGTCGCGAAGAATCTCGAGTACGTGATCGAGGCCATCCGCGCCGAGGGAATTTCGCCATGGATGGCGTGCGCGCATGACGAGTTCGCGGTGGTGATGGACGGCGAGGTGGAGGTCGAATACGTCAAGCTCGACAACCCCGACTCCATCGCACCGTCCGGAAAAGAAGGCACCGTCCACGTGCAGGGGGAGCCGAAAGGCAAGCGCATGGGCAGCGTCCGGCTCAAGCGCGGGCATCAGGCGCTGCTGCCCAAAGGCGCCGCGTACCGCTTCAAGGCGTCCAAGCCCAGCGTCATGATCCAGCAGACGATCCAAGGCCCACTCACGGTCCAGAAGTGGGGCGAAATCTGCTACCACTGACACACAATCGAGATTGCAGGAGCCCTGCACATGAATGCCCCAGTCGAGATCAAGCTGCCCGAGAAGATCGCCGGTTACCGCACGTTCACGCTCGGCCAGTTCACCTTCCAGCGTGACGAGTACTTCGTGACCATCACCTGGCCGGCCAAGAGCCAACGCCAGTCGCACACCATGAGCGCAGATGCGTTTCTGCGCGCCATGATGCGCGACGTGGCGTGGGGCTTCTTCTACGGGCTGGTCAACTTCGACTCCGTTTTCGGCACGCGGAACTTGTACGGCCGTGTCGAGCTCTTCGCCGGGCGCTACAACGAGGCGATCCACAGGGCGGGGCTGTCGTACGTGGAGGTATTCGACACACCGCCGGCCATGGCCAAATTCAAGGAGATCCTGGGCGACTGGGTAAACGAGGGGTTCGACCCATTCGCTGCGCCCGCGGAAACCGGAGCGGCGGCCGCTTTCGGCGAAAAGCGCGGCAACAACCTCAAGGCGATCGACCGCTTCCGCGTGGCCACGAAGCGTATGCCCGGCCTGGAGGGAGATTCACCGCTGCGCGACGACTACGCCGTCAATCGCGCGTTCGCCGACGTAGTGCAGGACGAGCCCGAGATCAAGGCCGAGCCGGGCTTCGAGAAGGAGCTGCACGCGTTCAACCTGTTCAAGTACCTGTCGCGCTCGGACGTGACCTGGAACCCGTCGGTCACCTCGGTGTGCAAGCAGAGCCTGTTCTGTCCGACCACCGAGGAATACATCCTGCCCATCATCCACGGCAACGACCGGGTCGAGTGGTTCGTGCAGCTCTCCGACGAGATCACCTGGGAGGTGAGCGACCGCGAGACCGGACGCCCGCGCGCGAGAGTGACGATGAAAGCCGGCGATGTCGCAGCCATGCCGGCCGACATCCGCCATCAGGGCTTCTCCAAGAAGCGCTCCATGCTGCTGGTGTGGGAGAACGCCAACCCGGATCTGCCCAAGCGTTACGAGCGTGGCGAGCTGCCACCGTATCCGGTGGAATTCTGAGGTTTGGAACCCTCTCCCCTTGCGGGAGAGGGCAGGGTGAGGGGTGCGGAGGCGCGTGCAAGCCATCCAGAACAAGCTGTTCATCGACGGCGAGTTCGTCGATTCGGAGGCGCGTGCGCGCATCCCGGTCCTCAATCCGCATGACAACTCGCTGATCACCGAGGTCGCCGAGGCGCAGAAAGCGGATATCGACCGCGCGGTCGACGCAGCTCGCCGAGCCTTTCCGGCTTGGGCGCGGCTGGCGGCGGCGGAGCGCGGGCGGCTGCTGCTCAAGCTCGCGGACGCGATCGAGTCGCGCGCCAGCGAGCTGGCGGAGCTCGAGACGCTGGACACCGGGCATCCACTGCGCGACACCAAGGGGTTGGATGTGGCGCGCACAGCGTTCACCTTCCGCTACTTCGGCGGCATGGCCGACAAGTTTCAGGGCAGCGTGGTACCGGTGGAACAGGGATTCCTGAACTACGTGCTGCGCGAGCCGCTGGGCGTCGTGGGCCAGATCGTGCCGTGGAACTTCCCGCTGATGTTCACCAGCTGGAAGATGGGCCCGGCGCTCGCCGCTGGCAATGCGGTCGTGCTGAAGCCGGCGGAGCTCACGCCGCTGTCCAGCCTTCGCATCGCGGAGCTGGCGCGCGAAGTCGGTTTGCCCAAGGGCGTGATGAATGTCGTGCCGGGCTACGGCAACGTGGCCGGACAGTACCTCGCCGAGCACTCGGGTGTGGACAAGATCGCCTTCACCGGCTCGACCGCGACCGGGCGCAAGATCGTGGAGGCCTCGGCCGGGAACTTGAAGCGCGTGCAGCTCGAGCTGGGCGGCAAGGGCGCGAATATCGTGTTCGACGATGCTAACCTCGTGGCGGCGGTGAACGGCTCAGCGTTCGCCATCTTCCACAACCAGGGCCAGGCCTGCATCGCCGGCTCGCGGCTGATCCTGCACGAGAAGATCGCGGATGCTTTTCTCGACAAGTTTCTCGCGCTGGCGCGCTCGATCCGTCTGGGCAATCCGCTCGATCCGGCGACCGAAATGGGCCCGCTCACGTCCACCCTGCATCGCGACCGCGTGCTGAGCTACGTGAAAATCGCGCGCGAAGAAGGCGATGAGATTCTACTCGGCGGCAAGGCGCCCGAGCGCCAGGAGCTGGCCAAGGGCTGCTACGTCGAGCCAACCGTGGTGCGGGCCAGCCCGCGCTCGCGCGTTTCGCAGGAGGAGGTGTTCGGCCCCTTCGTCACGGTGACAACGTTCCGCGACGACGAGGAGGTGATCGCCATTGCGAACGGCACCGAGTACGGGCTGGGCGGAGGGCTGTGGACCACCAACCTCGCACGCGCGCATCGGGTGGCCGCCGCGATGCGCTCGGGCATGGTCTGGATCAACTGCTACAAGCGCGTCAATCCCGGGTCGCCGTTCGGCGGCATGGGCCGTTCGGGCTACGGCCGCGAGATGGGCTTCGAAGCCATGCACGACTACACCGAAGCCAAGTCGGTGTGGGTCAACGTAGATGCGCAGATTCCTCCTTTCTACCCGCGCTGAACCAGCCATGATCAACAAGATCGTTTCGTCCGTCACCGAGTCGCTCGCGGACGTGCCGGACGGCGCCACGATCTTGATCGGCGGTTTCGGGCCTGCCGGCATGCCGGCGGAGCTGATCGATGGCCTCATCGCCCAGGGGGCGAAGGATCTGACCATCGTCAATAACAACGCAGGCAACGGCGAAACCGGCCTCGCTGCGCTGCTCAAGGCGCGGCGCGTGCGCAAGATCCTGTGCTCGTTCCCGCGTCAGGTTGATTCGTATATCTTCGATGCGTTGTACCGCTCCGGCGAGATCGAGCTTGAGCTGGTGCCGCAAGGCAACTTGGCCGAGCGTATCCGCGCCGCGGGAGCCGGCATCGGCGGCTTCTACACGCGCACGGGCTACGGCACGCTGCTCGCTGAGGGCAAGGAAACGCGCACCATCGACGGCCGCGGTTACGTGCTCGAGCATCCGATCCGCGCCGACTACGCGCTGATCAAGGCCGAGCGCGGCGATCGGTGGGGCAATCTCGTGTACCGCAAGACGGCGCGGAACTTCGGTCCCATCATGGCAACCGCGGCCCGATGTACGGTCGCGCAGGTGAACCGGATCGTCGAGCTGGGTGAGTTGGATCCCGAGACGATCGTCACACCCGGCATCTATGTGAAGCGCATCGTGCACGTTCCGCGCGCCGAACCAGCGGCGGGGCGGGCGGTGGCATAGGAGTCAGTCATGCAACGGCTCAACCGTGATCAGATGGCGGCGCGCGTGGCGCGCGATATTCCCGAAGGCGCGTGCGTGAACCTGGGGATCGGGCTGCCGACCTGGGTAGCCAACCATCTACCGAAGAACCGGGAGATCCTCTTGCACAGCGAGAACGGGGTACTGGGCATGGGTCCCGCGCCGGCCGCTGGCGAGGAGGATTACGACCTGATCAACGCGAGCAAGGATCCGGTTACGCTTCTCCCAGGGGGCGCGTTCTTTCACCACGCCGACTCGTTTGCCATGATGCGCGGCGGTCATCTCGACATCTGCGTGCTGGGCGCTTTCCAGGTTTCGGTCAAAGGCGACCTGGCCAACTGGCACACCGGCGCGCCGGACGCCATTCCCGCGGTGGGCGGAGCGATGGACTTGGCGATCGGCGCCAAGCAAGTGTTCGTGATGATGGAGCACCTGACCAAGAGCGGCCAGAGCAAGATCGTCGAGCATTGCACATATCCATTGACGGGCGTGGCCTGCGTCAACCGGATCTACACCGATCTGGCCGTGATCGACGTGGTGCCGGAGGGGCTGCGCGTGCTCGAGATAGTGCCGGGCATGACCATCGCCGAACTGAACCGGGTGACGGGTATTCCTTTGCTGTACGAGCGTGAGAGCGATTACGCCTAGAAACCCCACAGGTGCAGTGCGGCTCACCCGCTCGAACGAGGAGCCGGTTCCAACAATAACCAGCCAGAGAGGAGGAGATCAGTATGCGCAAGCTCATCGTTTCGGCGCGCCTTGGACCGGGCTAGCGTGCGCGCCTTCACCCACAACGCGCTGCCCGGCCGAGTGGTGTTCGGGGCCGGGTCGCTCGCCAAGCTGAGCGAGGAGATCGAGCGCCTCGGCGCACGCCGGGCGCTGGTGCTGTGCACGCCACAGCAGCGAGAGCAGGCGCAAGACGTTGCCGCGCGCCTGGGAACCCGCTGTGCGGGCATCTTCGATCAGGCGGTGATGCATGTGCCTATCGAGACCGCCCGCGCAGCGCGTGCCGAGGCGCGGCGGCTCGATGCAGACTGCGCGGTCGCTGTTGGCGGCGGGTCTACCACCGGCCTGGGCAAGGCCATCGCACTGGAATCCAGCCTGCCGATTCTCGCCATTCCGACGACTTATGCGGGATCGGAGATGACACCGATCTACGGCATTACCGAGGATGGCCTCAAGAAGACCGGACGCGATGCGCGCGTGCTGCCGCGTACCGTGATCTACGATCCCACACTTACGCTTGGCTTGCCGACAGGGTTATCGGCGACGAGCGGTATGAACGCGATCGCGCACGCGGTAGAAGCCCTGTATGCGGAAGATGCAAACCCGATCAGCTCGATGCTTGCGGCGGAGGGCATTCGGGCGCTGAGACAAGGACTGTCGCGAGTGGTCGCCGAGCCCCTCGACCTGGAAGGCCGCAGCCGATGCTTGTACGGTGCGTGGCTGTGTGGCGCGGTGCTCGGAAGCGTCGGGATGGCTCTGCACCACAAGCTGTGCCATACGCTGGGTGGCAGCTTCAACCTGCCACACGCCGAGACCCACACGGTGGTGCTGCCTCACGCCGTAGCCTACAACCGTGCCGCCGCGCCCGAGGCGATGAAGCTCGCGGCCGCCGCTCTCGATGCCGAGGATGCCGCACGGGCGCTGTATGCTCTCGCTCGCGAGCTCGGAGCGCCACTCGCGCTCAAGGACATCGGGATGCGGGAGAGCGATCTCGACCGCGCGGCGGAGATCGCGACCAAATCGCCTTACTACAACCCTCGCCCGGTAGAGTACGGGGCGATCCGCAAGCTGCTCGATGATGCGTATCACGGCCGTGAACCGGCTTGAATCAGTCCAGCGTATTACAACCCTACAGGAGGCAGGAATGAGCAAGAAAAAGAAGACTGGTGCAGCGGTGCAGATCCTCGATGGTCGCCGTCGCCAGGTGATCCGGACAACCGGCGCCGCCGCGCTGGCCGCTGGCGCGGCCAGCATGCTGGGCTTCAACCCGTGGGTGTTCGCGCAAGCGGGCCGCAAGATCAAGATCGGTTATGTCTCACCGCAGACTGGTCCACTCGCCGCTTTCGGAGAGGCCGACAAATTCGTGCTCGCGAACGCGATGGTGGCGCTGAAGGCCGGCATTCAGGTCGGCGGCTCGGTCCACCCGGTCGAGATCATCGTCAAGGACAGCCAGTCCAACCCCAATCGCGCGGCCGAAGTGGCCGGCGATCTCATCCTCAAAGACAAGATCGATCTCATGGTGGTGGCGTCCACACCGGAGACCACGAATCCTGTATCCGACCAATGCGAGCTGAACGGCGTACCGTGCATCTCCAGCGTCGCGCCCTGGCAGCCGTGGTTTTTCGGCCGCGGGGGCAAGCCCGGCGAAGGTTTCAAGTGGACCTATCACTTCTTCTGGGGCCTCGAAGACATCATCGCGGTGTTCACGACGATGTGGGCCTCCATCCCGACCAACAAACGAGTCGGTGGGCTGTTTCCCAACGACGGCGACGGCAACGCCTGGGGCGACGTCAACCTCGGCTTTCCGAAACCGCTCAAGGAGAAGGGATTCAGCCTGCTCGATCCGGGCCGCTACCAGAATCTCACGTCGGACTTCAGCGCTCAGATCGCCGCGTTCAAGAAGGACAACTGCGAGATCATCACCGGTGTCGTGATTCCACCCGACTTCCGGACGTTCTGGACGCAAGCGCGCCAGCAGGGCTTCACCCCCAAGATCGCCTCTGTCGGCAAGGCGCTGCTGTTCCCGGCGGCGGTCGAAGCCATCGGCGATATCGCGGTCGGGCTGTCGAGCGAGGTGTGGTGGAGCCCGTCGCATCCCTTCAAGTCCTCGCTGAACGGCATGAGCTGCAAACAGTTCGCCGATGCCTACGAGAGCGACACCAAGAAGCAGTGGACGCAGCCGATCGGGTTCATTCATGCGCTGTTCGAAGTCGCGGCTGATACCTTGAAGCGCAGCAAGTCGCTGGACGACAAAGCGGCGATCCGCGACGCCCTGGTGGCCACCAATCTGAATACCATCGTCGGACCGATCAGCTGGGGGAAGGTGGCGCCGTTCCCGAACGTGGCCAAGACGCCGCTGGTCGGCGGCCAATGGGTCAAGGGCAAGAAGTACAAGTTCGATCTCGTCATTGTGGAGAACCAGACGGCGCCCAACATCCCGGTCGGCGGCAAGTTGAAGCCGATCGGCTGATTCGTGGGCAGGGCGGCGGTCGCGCGACGAATCCCGGAACTTCCTCCTTCGTGCCGAGAAGGCACGGAGGAGGGCTGAGGTCGAGGCTAATCCATGCCTCCGCTGCTCGTGCTGGAGGGCGTCTCCAAGAGCTTTGGAGCGCTGAAGGTCGTCGACCAGGTGAGCCTCTCGGTCGAGGAGAACGAGGCGCTTGGCATCCTCGGCCCGAACGGCGCCGGTAAGACGACGCTGTTCAACTTGATCAGCGGGGATCTGCGGGCCGACGCCGGGCGCATCCTGCTCGCGGGTGAGAACGTCACGGCGCTGGCGCCCCACCGCCGCTGCCGCTCCGGCATCGGGCGCTCCTATCAGATTCCACATCCGTTCTCGGGCATGACCGTGTTCGAGAATCTGCTGGTGGCCGCGGTGTTCGGCGGAGGCGCGAGCGAAACGGAGGCGGCGGCCCGCTGCACCGATATTCTGTCCCGCACCGGCCTCGCTCGCCGCGCAAACCAGCTGGCGGGCTCGCTCACGTTGCTCGACCGCAAGCGGCTGGAGCTGGCGCGCGCCCTCGCGACGCGCCCGCGGGTGCTCCTGCTCGATGAGATTGCCGGGGGCCTCACCGAGCACGAGGCGCAGGCCCTTGTGGAAACGATCCAGGGGATTCGCGCGCAGAACGTGGCTATCGTCTGGATAGAGCATGTGGTGCACGCGCTGCTCGCCTGCGTTCAGCGCCTCGTGGTCCTCAACTTTGGCGCCTTGATCGCGCAGGGCGAGCCGCACGCGGTGGTCACGAGCCCGGAAGTGCAGCGCGTATACATGGGCATAGAAGTCTGAAAGCGCTGCTCAACAGCCAGCATGCTCTCGACACACAACCTGACGGCGTTCTACGGCGACTTCCAGGCGCTGTTCGGTATCGACCTCGAGGTGAATGCGGGCGAGATCGTCGCCATCATCGGGGCGAACGGCGCGGGCAAGTCCACGCTGCTCAAGGCGATCACCGGGCTGGTTTCGACGCACAGCGAGGCCGTGCGCTTCATGGGCGAGGCCATCGGCGGGCGTCCCGCGCACAGGATCCTGTCGCTTGGCGTCGCCATGGTGCCGGAAGGCAGGCGGTTGTTCCCGAGCCTCAGCGTCGAAGAGAACCTGCAGCTCGGCGCCTACCGGAAGCGGGCGGGACCGTGGACGCTGGGCCGAGTCTACGAGCTCTTTCCCGCGCTGAGCGAGAAGCGGCGCGTGCCGAGCACCGCGCTCTCGGGTGGCCAGCAGCAGATGGCGGCGATCGGGCGGGCGCTGATGGCCAACCCGAAGCTGCTGATCTGTGACGAGATGTCGCTCGGACTTGCGCCGATCGTGATCAAGGCCGTCTACGACGCGCTCCCAAGCGTGGCCGCGCAGGGCATTGCGCTGCTGATCGTAGAGCAGGACGTCGGGCTCGCGATGCGGGTCTCCCAGCGCCTGTACTGCCTGCAAGAGGGAAGGGTGGCCCTGGCCGGGCGTTCGCTGGATCTCACGCGGCAGCAGGTCTCGGCAGCGTATTTCGGCATTTGACATGAGCGGCTGGCTCGACACGTTGATCCAGGGTGTTCTGCTCGGCGGTCTGTACGCCTTGTTCGCCATGGGTCTATCGCTGATCTTCGGCGTGATGCGCCTGGTGAACATCGCGCACGGCGATCTCATCGTGCTCGCGGCGTACCTCGCGCTGGTCGTGGTAGACGCAACCGGCCTGGGTCCTCTCGGAGCGCTGGTGATCTGCGTCCCCGTCATGTTCCTGCTCGGCTACGCCCTGCAGCGCGGCCTGCTCAACTTCACGCTTGGAGGCGACATCCTGCCGCCGCTGCTGGTGACGTTCGGACTGTCCATCATCATCCAGAACGCGCTGCTGCAAGGCTTCTCGGCCGACCCGCGGGCGCTGCGCCTGGGCGGCTTCGAAACCGGGAGCTTCCATCTCGGAGCGGGGATCTCGGTCGGATACTTCCCTCTGCTCGTGCTGGGGGTCGCCGTTGCGCTGGCCTTCGCGCTCGAGCTGTTGTTCGCCCGCATCCCGCTCGGACGCGCCTTTCGCGCCACCTCCGATGACCCCGAAGCGGTCCAGCTCATGGGCGTGAACGATCAGCATGTGTACGGGCTCGCGATGGGGATCGCCTTGGCGATCGTGGCGGTTGCGGCTGTTTTCTACGGAATCCGCACCACCTTTGCACCGACCGACGGTCCGGATCGTCTGCTGTTCGCATTCGAGGCGGTGATCATCGGCGGACTGGGCTCGTTCTGGGGCACGCTGGCCGGAGGCATCGTGCTGGGCGTCGCGCAGGCGGTTGGCTTTCGCCTCGATCCGGGCTGGGGCGTGCTCACCGGTCACTTTGCTTTCCTGGCCGTGCTCTTGTTCCGGCCGACGGGACTGTTTCCGAGGACGAGGTGACGAGGTAAGTGAAGAGGTGAAAAGGTGAAGAGGTGAATTGAGTGAAGACCACGAGCCATGTCATTCTCGGTTGAA
The DNA here is from genome assembly GCA_035499005.1 of Burkholderiales bacterium. Classification (GTDB taxonomy): domain Bacteria; phylum Pseudomonadota; class Gammaproteobacteria; order Burkholderiales; family SHXO01; genus SHXO01. Next base: position 20,299 of record DATJZQ010000094.1, read on the forward strand.
CGCGCGACTCGGGCCAGCCGCATCGGCGCAGGGCTAACGATTCCGGCGCTGGCCGCGCTCGTTACGCTGCCATGGTGGGGCGAGTCGAGCTGGATGCGTACCTTCGTCGAGTTCGCGTGCCTGCTTACCCTGGCGCAGATGTGGAATCTCCTCGCCGGTTACGGCGGTGTGGTTTCGATCGGACAACAGGCGTTCCTGGGGCTGGGAGCCTACGCTCTGTTCGTCCTGGCCGATCACGCTGGCGTGAATCCTTTCCTGTGCGTACCGCTGGCCGGGCTGATCGCCGCACTCATCGCTGTGCCCACGTCCAAGGTGGTGTTTCGCTTGCGCGGCGGCTACTTTGCCGTCGGGACCTGGGTGGTCGCGGAGGTGTATCGCCTGTTGATCGCGAACGCGTCCTTTCTGGGTGGCGGCTCCGGCAAGAGCCTTGCGGCCGTGCGCCCGTTCTCGAAGGCGCTCCGCGAGTCGGTGACGTTCTGGATGGCGCTCGCCACGGTGGTGCTGGCCATTGCATTGACCTATCTGCTGCTGCGCTCGCGCTACGGGCTGGCGCTGACCGCGATCCGCGACAGCGAACGTGCGGCCGCCAGCCAGGGCATCGACGTCGATAAGACGAAGCTCTGGGTCTACCTTGCATCCGCGGCCGGCTGCGGCGTGGCCGGTGCGCTGTACTACCTCAACACGGTGCGCGTGTCGCCCGACGCCGCGTTCAACGTCGGCTGGACTGCCTATGTGATTTTCATCGTGGTGATCGGTGGCATCGGCACCATCGAGGGACCCATCCTCGGGACCCTGATATTCTTCCTGCTGCGCGAGACGCTCGCCGACTACGGCTCGGTCTACCTGATCGTGCTCGGGGCGGTGGCGGTACTGGTGATGGTGAGATTCCCGCGGGGCTTGTGGGGTTACGTCCAGCAGCGTTTCGACCTGCGCTTTTTCCCGGTGCAACGGCGAGTCCGGCTCGATGCGGCTGCGGGCGCTGCACCGCACTCGAGGTGAAGACATGAGCGAAGCCTACATCTGTGATGCCGTACGCACTCCCATCGGACGCTACGGCGGTGCGCTGTCCAGCGTGCGCACCGATGATCTCGCCGCCGTACCTATCCGGGCGCTGATCGAGCGCAACCGGGGCGTCGAGTGGAGCAAGGTCGATGACGTGATCTACGGCTGTGCGAACCAGGCCGGGGAGGACAACCGCAACGTGGCCCGCATGGCGTCGCTGCTCGCCGGGCTGCCCGTCGACGTGCCCGGTGTGACGGTCAACCGCTTGTGCGGCTCGAGCATGGAAGCCGTGGGTACCGCGGCGCGCGCGATCCGCGCCGGCGAGGTGGATCTGCTCGTCGCTGGTGGCGTGGAGAGCATGTCGCGGGCGCCGTTCGTCATGGGCAAGGCCGACACGGCCTTCTCGCGCACCGCCAAGCTCGAGGACACGACGATCGGCTGGCGCCTGGTGAATCCGCTCATGAAATCCCGCTACGGCATCGACAGCATGCCCGAAACCGCAGAGAACGTGGCGGCCGAGTTCAAGATCGGGCGATCCGATCAGGACGCCTACGCCTTGCGCAGCCAGCAGCGCTACGCCAAGGCGCGCGCCGAGGGTTTCTTCTCCGCGGAGATCGTGCCCGTCACTCTCCCATCGAAGAAGGGCGATCCCACAGCGGTACGCGATGACGAGCATCCGCGCGAGACTTCGCTCGACGCGCTGGCGAAGTTGAAGCCCATCGTGCGCGAGGACGGCACCGTGACGGCCGGAAACGCATCGGGCGTGAACGATGGCGCGTGCGCGCTCCTCTTGGCGTCCGAGGTGGCGGTCAAGACGTATGCCCTGGAGCCCAAGGCGCGGGTGCTCGCAATGGCGACGGCCGGCGTGCCGCCGCGCATCATGGGCGTCGGGCCCGCTCCGGCGATGCGCAAAGTCCTCGCGAAGACCGGGCTGAAGCTCTCCGACATCGATGTCATCGAGCTGAACGAAGCGTTCGCTGCTCAAGTGCTGGCGGTGCTGCGCGAGCAGCGCATTGCGGACGACGCCGCGCACGTCAATCCTAACGGCGGCGCGATCGCGATTGGCCATCCATTGGGGGCGAGCGGTGCCCGGCTGGTGACCACGGCACTTTACGAGCTGCAGCGCCGCGGCGGCCGCTACGCGCTGTGCACCATGTGCATCGGCGTGGGGCAGGGCATCGCGCTGATCATCGAGCGCGTGTAGCCCGGGCTGGCCGCGTCGAACTACTCTTCCGGAGGAGAATCATGCGCAATCTGACCGAAGCGAATCTCACCGACGCCGTGCTGGCGAAGCTGGAAGGATCGAGCGATCCGCGCTTCAAGCAGATCATGACCAGCCTCATCAGGCATCTGCACGCGTTCGTGCGCGAAGTCCAGCTCACCGAGGCGGAATGGTTTGCCGGCATTCAGTTCCTGACCGCCACCGGGCAGAAGTGCGACGACAGGCGGCAGGAGTACATCCTGCTCTCCGACACGCTCGGCGTTTCGATGCTGGTGGACGCGATCAACCATCGAAAGCCGTCCGGCGCGACCGAGTCTACGGTGCTGGGCCCGTTCTACGCCACCGGGGCGCCGGAGCGCCCGCTGGGCGCCAACATCGCGGAGGGCGTCGACGGCGAGCCCACTTACTTCTCCGGCCGGGTGCGCACCCCGGATGGCCTGCCCATCGGCGGAGCGATGCTGGATCTGTGGTCGACCGACGGCGAGGGTTTGTACGACCAGCAGCGAGGGGACGGCCAGATGCGGGCACGCGGCAAGATCAAGGCCGACGCCGACGGCCGCTACAGCTTCTGGACCATCAAGCCGGTGAGCTATCCGATCCCGACCGACGGTCCGGTCGGGAAGATGCTGCTGAAGACAGGACGTCATCCCTATCGTCCTGCCCACACCCACATGATCGTATCGGCGCCGGGCTACGAGGCGGTGGCGACGCACGTGTTCGTCGAGGGCGACCGCTACCTCGAATCGGACGCCGTGTTCGGCGTCAAGAATTCGCTCGTCGCGAAGTTCGTACGGCACGAGGCCGGCGTTGCGCCGGACGGAAAGCGCATGGACCGGCCCTACTACACGGTCAACTACGACTTCGGCCTGAAGGCGGCGTGACAGCCGGCCGCCAATCCGTGACGGCGCGCATGCGCGCGGCATGAACGACTGGCGCGCGCTCCCTTACGCGCCGGCCGCGGGTACGCGCCTGTGCGCCGCCGGCGATGTCCGCGAAGGGCAGGGCCGGGAAGTGGTGTTCGGCGAAGGCAAGGACGCGTTCCGCATCGTCCTGTTCCGCGTCGGACAGCGGGTGCTCGCGTATCACAACTGCTGTCCGCATTTTTCTCTCCCGCTCAACTACGAGCCCGATCTGTTTCACCTCCTCGACGGAGGCGTACTCATGTGCGCGCATCACACCGCGATGTTCCGGATCGAGGATGGCGCCTGCATCGATGGCCCGTGCGCTGGTGCCAGCCTGACCTCGATCGCGCTGGTCCTTGACACGGATGGGTGGTGCATCGCTGGCGCGCAGGACAAAGTCATTTAACAATTAGTCACTCGATGGCGACGGTTCGGCCGCCGAACTCCTGCACAATTTCATTGACATTTCATACAATCCTGTGAAACTACGCTAACAGATCGACTTAACTGAAAAAAGCGGTTCGCGCTTTCTCGCCGTGGGAGCGCCGGCGACGAGCACCAGTGATCCCGAATAATCAGGCCCTGTCGAGACCGGATCGCCGCGCGCCGCGCACCGGTCAGCGCATCGTGCGGCGCCGGCGGAAAGACGTTCTCCGCGCCGATGACGAGGCCTTCCGGGCCCTCGTCCAGCACTCCCAAGACATCATCACGGTTCACGACCCGCAGGGCATCACCCTCTACGAGTCCCCCTCTGCGTCGCGGCTGCTGGGCTACCCACCCGGCGCGCTGGTCGGGCGCATCCCGTTCGATTCGATCCACCCCAAGGATGTCGTCGGCACCCGCGACGCGTTCGCGCGGTTGCTTGAGGGCGAGGGGCCCAAGACGCCCGTCGAGTTTCGCTTTCGCCACGCGCAAGGCCACTGGATCTATCTCGAGGCGCTGGGCAGCAATCTGATCGATCATCCCGGCATACGCGGTCTGGTCATCACCTCACGCGACGTGTCGGAGCGCCAGAAGGCCGAGAAGCGAGCACAGTACCTGGCTCAGCACGATGGATTGACCGGGCTGCCCAACCGGCTGCTCATGCAGGACCGGCTGCACCAGGCCATCAGCCAGGCGCGCCGGGGCGGCGGGCTGGTGGCGTTGATGTTCGTCGACCTCGACCGGTTCAAGACCGTCAATGACTCCTTCGGCCGTGTCATCGGAGACACATTGCTCAAGCAGGTGGCGCAGCGCTTGACCGCCTGCCTGCGCGACACGGATACCGTTGCGCGCCTCGGGGGCGATGAGTTCACCATCATGCTGCCCGACGCCACCAACGCGCAGGGTGTGGGCGAAGTGGCGCAGCGCGTGCTGAGCGAGTTCGCCCGGCCGTTCAGCGACGGCGAGCAGGAGCTGTACGTGTCTGCCAGCATCGGCATCAGCCTGTTTCCGCGCGACGGCTCTGATCCCGACGAGCTGGTCAAGCACGCCGACCGGGCCATGTACAGCGCGAAGGACTCGGGCCGCAACAGCTATCGCTATTTCACCGAGGACCTCAACCGCGAAGTGCACGAAAAGGTCATCCTCGAGAGTGGGCTGCGGCGCGCAATCGAGCGCGGCGAGCTGCGCCTGCTGTATCAGCCAAAGATCGATCTCGCCAGCCACAAGATCATCGGCGCCGAGTCGCTCGTGCGCTGGCAGCATCCCAAGCTGGGTCTCATCCTTCCGGAGAGGTTTATTCCGGTGGCCGAGGAGTCCGACCTGATCGTCCAACTTGGGGAGTGGGTCCTGAATGCGGCGTGCGAGCAGCTGCGCGCGTGGCAGCAAGAAGGTTTCGCACTGCAGGTGGCGGTAAACGTTTCGGCGCGTCAGTTCCGTCGCGGCAACCTGGAAGACCGGGTCGTCGCGGCGATGGTTGCGGCGCACGTTGAACCTCACCTGGTCGAGATCGAGCTGACCGAGAGCGCAATCATGCAGGATGCGGAAGGCTCGATCTCCACTCTGCAGCGCCTGAAGTCGCACGGCATCTCGATCTCGATCGATGACTTCGGCGTGGGGTATTCGAACATGCGCTACCTCAACCGGCTGCCACTGGATATCCTCAAGATCGATCAATCCCTGATCCGCGACATCGGTGCGGACAGCAAGGACGCGGCCATCGTGCGCGCCATCATCGGGCTGGCGCGCAGCCTCGGCATCAGGGTCATCGCGGAAGGTGTGGAAAATCACAGTCAGCTCTCGTTTCTCAACGCGCACGGGTGCAACTACGGGCAGGGCTTCCTGTTCGGAAGGCCGCTCGCGCCGGAAGCCTTCGCCGAGCTGATGCAGAAACAGGTCCGGCCGCAGCCGGAATGGGCCGCCGCGATACCGGACTTCGGTCGCGCTTAGCGCGCCTTCAGCTCGGTCGGGCGGATCGTGCGCCTCAACTTTTCGCTTCGGCGCAGCACCGTCACTTCCACGCTCGTCCCGAGGTACTGCTCCGTCAGCAACCGGTGCAGCGCGTCGATGCTCGGAACCGGCGCGTCGTCCCAGGCCACGATCACATCGCCTTCCTCCAGCCCGGATTCGGATGCCGGGCTGCCCGCCTCCACTGACATGACCCTCACTCCGGCCTCGATCGCCAGGTCGAAGTAGCGCACTATGCGGCGCGGCAGCGGCGCGTTCTGCCCTGCAACGCCGATGTAGCCGCGGCGCACGCGCCCGTGGCGCAGGAGCTGACCCACCACCACTTTCGCGGTATCGATCGCGGTGGCGAAGCAGATGCCTTGGGCCGGCATGATGATGGCGGTGTTCACGCCGATCACGGCGCCGCTCGAATCGACCAGGGGGCCGCCGGAGTTGCCGGGATTGAGCGCGGCGTCGGTCTGGATCACATCATCGATCAGGCGGCCGGACTGAGCGCGAAGGCTGCGGCCCAGGGCGCTCACCACGCCTGCGGTGACCGTGCATTCGAAACCGTAAGGGTTGCCGATGGCGATCGCGAGCTGTCCGACGCGCACGCGGCGCGAGTTGCCCAGCGTTGCGCTCGCCATCTTCGGGCCCGAGATCTTGATCACCGCTAGGTCCGTGTGCGGGTCGTCGCCGATCGGATCGGCGTCGAAGCGCTGGCCGTCGGAGACGGTCACATCGATGCGCGCCGCGCCGCCGGCCACGTGACTGTTGGTGAGTATGAGGCCGTCAGGCGTGAACACGAAACCCGAGCCGCTGCCGCGCGTTTCGCGCTGTTGCGTGTCGGGACGTGAGCCGGCGCCGGCGGCGCGTTTGACGACGTCGATCTTCACCACTGCCGGGCTGACCGCCTCGGCCGCGTTCACGACAGCTCGCGAATAAGCGTCGAGCAGCGCTTCATCGTCCGGCTCTCGCGCGCGCGGAGGATCTGGCGCGCGCGGGTTCGAGCCGGGATCGTCGATCAGGAAAAGGTGCGCCTTACCAGTGGCTGTCACGGTTGCGTCCGTTGAGAAACACCAGCCAGAGATGCGGTCCCAGTGCGGCGTTCTCAAGCGCCCCGCGAATTGCACCGGCGTGGAGCAGGAAACCCATCGCGCGCACCGAGGCGAAGCACGGGGCGCTGTGGTTATCGCGTCGGCCCAAACCGAAATCCGCGCCGAGACACGGACTTAAGCCGAGCGATTGCGCCGAGGCCGCAGTGGTACGCCGCTTGCACACTGGCCTGCATACAAGATGGTGTGCAGGATGGCCCGACGCCCCCTGCAGCCGCGCAAGGTCGTGTTCAACGCCCCTAAGCAAAGGAGACCACAGTCATGTCTAGCCGCCAGCCCAATACCAGTCGTCGCGACCTCCTCAAGGCTTTTGCTGCAGCCGGTGTCGGCACCGCACTCGGCCCCGGTTTGATCGGCCGGGCGTTTCCCGCCGAAGTCGTCGTCGGTGTGATCTACGTCGGCCCCAAGGACGACTACGGTTACAACCAGGCGCAGGCGCAAGCGGCCGCCCAGATCAAGAAGATGCCGGGCGTGAAGGTGGTGGAAGAAGAGAAGGTCCCCGAGACCGTGGACGTGCAGAAGACCATGGCTTCCATGATCGAGCAGGACGGCGCGGTGCTGCTGTTCCCCACGTCGTTCGGCTATTTCGATCCGCACATGATCAAGATGGCCGAGAAGTACCCCAAGGTGAGGTTCGCGCACTGCGGCGGCTTGTGGAAGGAAGGTCTGCCGAAAAACGCCGGGAGCTATTTCGGCTACATCGACGAGTGTCAGTATCTGAACGGCATCGCCGCCGGCCACACCACCAAGAGCAAGAGGCTCGGTTTCATCGCCGCCAAGCCGATCCCGCAGGTGCTGCGCAACATCAACGCCTTTACGCTGGGAGCGAAGAGCGTCAAGCCCGATGTCACCACGACGGTGATCTTCACGGGCGACTGGGCCATGCCGGTCAAGGAGGCCGAGTCCGCCAACAGCCTGATCGACCAGGGCGTCGACGTGATGACCATGCACGTCGACAGCCCCAAAGTGGTAGTGGAGACCTGCGAGCGGCGCGGCATCTACGTGTGCGGCTATCACGCCAACCAGGCAGCGCTCGCCCCGCACGCCTATCTGACCGGCGCCGAGTGGAACTGGATCACTCCCTATACCGAGCACGTGAAGGCGGTCATGGAGGGCAGGCCGATGAACAACTTCCTGCGCGGGGGCCTCAAGGAGGGCTACGTCAAACCATCGCCGTACGGCAAGGCCGTGTCGGAGGGCGCGCGCAAGAACGCTGACGCTGTCAAGGCGAAGATGGTCAAGGGCGATTTCGTGATCTTCAAAGGACCCCTCAAAGACAATACCGGCAAAACCGTCATCGCATCGGGTGCGCAGGAGGTCCAGACCGACGTCGCCCTGGAGCAGATGAACTATCTGATCGAGGGAGTGGTAGGCAAGGTCTAGGGAAGCTCTGATGCCCGACAGCGCCATGGTGCTGCCTGCCGGCAGCGCCGTGGCTTCCCCAACGCGGGGCAATCGGCTGCGGCGTGCCGCGGAGTCGATCGCCATTCCGGTCGGCGCGCTGATCGTGGCGATGATTCTGTTCGGCGTGTTCATGGCCTCGATCGGCAAGAACCCGCTGGAGGTCTACGCCCTCATCTACAAGGGCGGCTTCTCGAGCGGCTTCGCGTGGCAGAACACGCTGCAGCGCGCCGCGCCGCTGATTTTGACCGCGCTATGCGTCGCGCTGCCGGCGCAGGCGGGCCTGGTCATCATCGGTGGCGAAGGCGCGCTCGTGCTGGGCGGGCTCGCGGCTGCGGTAGTAGGGCACGCCGCCGCCGGAGCGGCGCCGCTCGCGGCTCAGGTCGCGATGGCGCTGATGGCAATGACGGTCGGGGCGATCTGGATCGGATTCGCCGGCGCGCTCCGGCATTACCGAGGGGTGAACGAGACCATCAGCAGCCTGCTCCTCACTTATATTGCCATCGCTCTGTTCAACCATTTCGTCGAAGGGCCCCTCCGTGATCCGGCGAGCTTGAACAAGCCGTCGACCGAGCCCATCGGCGAGGCCGTGATGGTGGGGCATCTTCCCGGCATGGATGTGCATTGGGGGCTCGCATACGGCCTCGTGTTCTGCGCGGTGTGCTATGTCCTGGTGCGCTATACCGTGTTCGGTTTTGCGTTACGCATCGTCGGCGGCAACGTGCGGGCGGCGCGGCTGGCCGGATTGCGCGTGGGCTGGCTGGTGTTGATGAGCTGCGCCCTCGGTGGGGCGGCGGCCGGCCTGGCAGGGATGGTGGAAGTGGCTGCGGTGCACGGCAGCGCCAACGCCTCGCTGATCGCGGGTTATGGCTACGCTGGAATCCTGGTGTCGTTCATCGCGCGGCACAACCCGATCGCCGTGATTCCGGTGGCCATGCTGGTGGGCGGCATCGGTGCGAGCAACGGGCTGCTTCAGCGCCGGCTGGATCTGCCCGACGCGACGGTGCTCGTGCTGCAG